>NZ_JBLZFY010000038.1:0-36334 GCF_050753365.1 Geminocystis sp. CENA526 | reverse complement strand
ATCGAAGTCCAGATGTGGCTTGGGTATCTTTGGCAAAATGGGAAGCATTGAGCGAAAAAGAAAAGGAAGGATTCCCCCCTATTTGTCCTGATTTTGTCATAGAATTAAGATCAAAAACTGATAGGCTTAAGCCATTACAAGAAAAAATGAGGGAATATTTAGACTCTGGATTAGCGTTAGGATGGTTAATTAATCCACAGGATAAAACCGTTGAAATTTATCGTCAAAATCAACCTGTTGAAATGGTAACAATGCCCGTTAATTTATCAGGAGAAAATGTATTATTAGGCTTAGAAATAACTTTAGATTACTAAATATCAAAAAATTATTTTAAGACTTTGGTAAAATCAATAATTTCTAACCACATTTGATCTACACAGTCACCCAGAGTATGATCACTGTTATACTCTTTTAAGATAACTTGAGGACGATCGAAAGCATATTCTCGACTAACTTCAATGGGAATAGTATCATCTTCCGTGCCATGAAAAATTAAAGTGGGAATATCATAATTTACGATCGAATCATCATAAGTTATTAAGTCTTTCCAAAAATTATAACTTAATAATAATTCCTTATTTTCTCCGTGGTGATAGACGGAAATAAAGCCTTTTTCTTGCCATTGTTTTAAGGCTTCTTCTGTCAATTTTGGTAGCCAACTTTTAGCAAAGTTTAAGGCAGGTGCGATTAAAATTAACGCCTTAATCCTGTCACTATATTTATAACCTATCCAATGAGCGGTTAATCCGCCAAAACTCGAACCGATTAAGATAAATTGTTGATGGGGGTTATCTTCAATAATCTGACTAACTTGATTAATTTGACGAGTGAGACTAAGATTAACAAAGTCTGGTTGGTTAAAGTCGAGAATATTTAATGTAATTCCTATTTCTTGGTATTTTTTAGTAAAATAAACTGCTTTATAAGATTTTGGACTTGAGGTAAAACCGTGTAAGTAAAGATATTGATAATTTTGTGTGGGTTGATTCATAAAAATAATGAGGAATGAGGAATGAGGAATGAGGAATGAGGAATGAGGAATGAGGAATTAACAATTAACGATAAAAAAATATTCACTATTCACTATTCACTATTCACTATTCACTATTTTTCGTTGTATATTTGATCAATACTAGGAATTTTACTATTCTTATATCAGACATCTCGATCGATTAGGATAAATATATCATGTCAAATCAAATTCAGTGGGTTAATGCTTTATCAACTAATGCGTCTCTGGAAAAAGCCATTAATGAAGTGGTGACAAAAATTAAATCGAAATTAACCACTAACCCCGATATAGGTATTGTCTTTATTTCTTCGGCTTTTGCTAGTGATTATCCTCGACTGATGCCCATTTTATTGGAGAAACTTCCGTTACCTTGTGTCATTGGTTGCGGTGGAGGAGGCATTGTGGGTATGAAAAATGGTTATCAACCGAAGGAAGTGGAGGGATACCCAGCTTTGAGTTTGACGGTGGCTAGTTTGCCTGATGTGGAAATTACTCCTTTTTATGTAACTTCTCAAGATTTACCGGATTTGGATAGCGCCCCGAATCAATGGTGGGAGATGATTGGGGTAAGTATAGAAAAACAACCTAGTTTTATTTTATTATCCGATCCTTTCTCGACTAAAATCAATGAATTGTTAGAAGGTTTAGATTTTGCTTACCCGAATATGGTTAAGGTGGGAGGTTTAGCTAGTGCTAGTACTATGGGGGTTGGTAGTGGTTTATTCTATTTTAATGGGGAAGATACTGAGGAATATTTCTATTCTCAAGGTACTGTGGGAGTTGCCCTTAGTGGTAATATTAAGGTTGACTCGATCGTAGCGCAAGGATGTCGCCCCATTGGAGATATTTTTCAAGTCACCCAAGGGGAAAGAAATATTATTGTAGAAATGACTGACAATGCGGGTAATACTGATAACCCTTTAACCCTACTAAGAAAATTAATAGCCCAACTTAGCCCCGAAGATCAAGAATTAGCACAATACGCCCTTTTTATTGGCATCGTGGGGGATGAATTTAAGTTACAACTAAAAGCAGGAGATTTTCTTATTCGCAATCTTGTCGGTGTTGATCCAAAATACGGTGCGATTGCAGTAGGTGACAAAATTAGGGCAGGGCAAAGAGTACGTTTTCACCTTCGAGATGCTAAGGCTTCCGCCGATGATTTAGAAACATTGTTAACTAACTATTGTAATGATCCATCCTATAGAGAAAACTCTATCGGTGCTTTGATGTTTTCTTGTATGGGAAGGGGTGAGGGTTTATATGGTAAACCGAATTTCGATTCTCAACTATTTCTTGACTATGTAACGGATATTCCTGTAGCAGGTTTTTTCTGTAATGGCGAAATTGGGCAAGTGGGAAGCACTACTTTTTTACATGGCTATACTTCCGTTTTTGGTATTTTCTCTCAACTATCATAACCTGAGTTCGATCGAGAAAACAAAGAAGAAATTATGACATAATCAAAAGTTTATTTTAGAGATTTACAGCGAAAGAAAAAATGATTTTGTAAGCAATATTTAAGTACAAGATGGAATGAAATTAAACGCAGGAGATTATCTTTTTATTCCTGCTCAAACTCTTCATCAAGTCTTCAAAACATCGATTAATTGTGTTCGATTAACCTTCCATATTTATCCTTAATAATAACTGAGTTCGATCGAACATGAATAAATTAGAGTTACAGAGTAAAATATACCGTTTTGATAATGATGATAACCTTTATTTTGTTAGTATAATTCTCGTGGATGGGGATTCGATCGTTGATTTTTTCTATTATGCAACATCCTTGACAGAATTAAAAGACAGTCTCGAAAATAACGGAAAATACTTTATCCTCACCTGTTGGTGTGGTGTGCCAGATTGTGCAGGAATTGAGCAAGGTATTCAAGTAACTCACTATCAAAATACCGTTACATGGACAATTACTCAACCTAAACCTCATCGTATTTTCACCTTTTATGCCGATGACTATAAAACGATTATTACCGAAGGAATCGCAAAAATCAAACAAGATTTAGCTAATTTATGCTTGACAAAAACAGGAGAAAAGAATGATAAATTAGAGATTGTGCCAAGATGGGAAGATGATATACCATTGATTAAACTATTAGACATCTCCACCAAAAATTTTTAATTCGTAGGGGTTTAATATTATTCAATCCATCATAGTTAATATAGCAATTCTCCTTTTGGTAAGGTATAAAAATTGTCGTTGAAAGGCAAGAGTCAAGAAGCAATAAAAAAATGTACCTCATAATTTTAAAAAATCCTATATTTAATCCTCAGAAAGTTTTAACCTTTGTTTTCTCAGTCTGGAATTTTGAGAAATAAATCTTGTTTTTTCCCTAGAGTATAATTGTTCTTTTTAATTAAATTTTCTAGGTGTTTAACTCTCTTTTCTGGATGAGGATGAGTAGCTAAAAAGTCAGTAATTTTCTGTTTTTTATTTTCCTCCTTTAAACGATCGAAAAAATCTGTAGCCCCTGCTACATGACCATAATATTTATTTAATAAATTCAAACCAAATTCATCGGCTTTACTTTCCTGACTTTGAGAATATTGGGCATGGGCTAAAATATTGGCAATATCAGTACCAGATTGTAAAATTTCCACACCACCAAAAACAGAATTAATGACTATTTTTAATAATAGAATATTGCCTAAACTTCTAAGATGATCTCGATTAGCAAAATGTCCGATTTCATGGCTTAAAATCATTACCAATTCATTTTGTGATTTAACTTCTTTTAATAACCCTTCATAAATAATAATAGTATCTCCCGGAATTGCCAAAGCATTAACAGTATCTTCGGGAATATATAACACTTGATAATCTCTTTTAGAAATGCTATCATTAGGCAGTAAAGTTTCTAAATTATCAACTATTTTATTTATCTGAATTGCTGTAGAAGAAGAACTACTTTTTTGTTTGAATTGTTCCGTAATTAAAGCTCCTATTTTTTGTTCTACACTAATAGGAATAAAGTTCACTAGGTTATTAACTAAGATAAATAATCCTAAAATAAGGGAGATTCCTAACCCAGTAAATAAAGCTATGATGATTAATAACTGTCGATTATTTACTTCAGGATTTTCATTACTTATAGGTGAAGAATAAGGCATAGTATTTATGATAAAAATAAAACTTACACAATGATAATGATATTGTGTCATTGCGAGGCACGAAGCAATCTCCTAATCCTTTTTTTTGCTACAGAAACATAAGTTTTGATGAAAATTCAAGTTAATTAATTACTTTTAACAGGGCGAAAAGGATTAAGAAAATTAATTAAAGAATACAAATTGCGAGATTGTAACCATAACTTTCCATTGCCACTGAAGCGACACACTAAACCCTCACCTCCTAAAATTCCTGTTTTCAAACTACGGAAAGATAAACCCCCTATCATCTCTACATTATAATTAAGGGTATCTTCAAAGGCAACGATATAACCAGTGTCCACAATATAGTTTCCTTTAACCTCAATTTCGATGATAGCACCATAGGAACTAAACCAAAAATCCCCGATTCCTGTTGCTTTTAATAAAAATAAAGATTCTCCACTAAAAAACCCTTTAAAACCTTGAAATTTTGTATCAATTTCGATCGAACTGCCACAGGCAACAAAACCCGAAGATTGCACCATTAAACCACAATTTCCGTTTAAATAATAATAGGAAATATCCCCCGGCTCCCCCGGAGAAATATATAATTCTCCAGATTTTTTTTTAGCGGTAAATTCACTTAAAAATAAAGATTCGCCTCCAAACATTCTAGCGACACTTTTGCCTAAACCACCGCGCATTTTAGACTTCATTTCGATACAAGAATCCATCGCCGCCATGCCTCCAGCTTCAACAATTACTGTTTGATTAGCTTGAAGTTCTAAAATTAAAAAAGCATAAGCTGGATTATGTTCAATTCGATACTTTATTTTTGATTTATTTAGCATATAAAAATCCTATTTGAAAATAATAAATAATAACTAGGTATTAGGTTATTAATTCTTAATTCTTAATTCTTAATTCTTCATTATCTTGGTGGTAATTGTGAGCCAATTAAACTACCAAAACTACCCGGATTATGGGTTTGACAAAATACTTTTCCTTTCCCAAAAAAACGACACACTAAACCTTCTCCTCCTAAAAATGAACCTAGTAAACTACTTCCTGCTTTACCTATTTTAAAATCTAAAGTTTTCTCAAAAGCAACAATATGCCCTGTATCAACAATATATTCACCATCAACATCTATTTCATAAATACCACCGAAAGAGCTAAGAATTACCGCCCCAAATCCTGTGATACTTAACCAAAAAACTGATTCTCCTGAAAAGAGAGATTTGAAACCTTGAAATCCTAAGTCTATGTCAACTCCAGAGGCACAAGCTAAATAAGAGCCTGATTGAACTACTATTTCATTACCAGTCATTTCATAAACAATAATATCACCGATGAAACGAGGTGCTAAAAAAATTTCCCCGTTAGGTTGATAGCAACGAAAAACACTGAGAAATAATGATTCTCCTCCTACTATTCTTTTTAAACCGCCTAATATTCCCCCTCCTTTTCCTTGTCTTAAAGTAGTGCTAACGTTTATAAAATCGCTCATAGCAACCATTGTACCCGCTTCAGCAATTAATTCTTCTTGGGCATTCATGGTTATTTTGGCGATCGAACTATCGGGTTGTTGTAAAATTTGTATATCCATAAATTATCTTACTTTAGGGCGTAAAAAACCGACTAAACCACTGACACTGCGAGATTGAATTAAAATAGTACCTCTACCTTTCAATTTAGTGACAAAACCTTCCCCAGAAGTCATGGAAGACAATAAGCCACCAGATAAACCGACACTTAGTTTGATATTAGAGTCATAACCGAGAAGATGACTACTATCAACGATAAACTCTCCGTTAATTTCTTTGTGAGTAATACCGCCATAACCACCAAATAAGACTCTACCTTTACCGCTAAATTTTAGTTTAAATAAGCCTTCCCCCGCAAACCAACTAGCAAAACCCGCCCATTTAACCCCCATTTTAACGCCTCCAGCATGAGCAATATATGCTCCAGCTTCTAAACAAATGCTTTTACCTTCTAATTTAAAGGCTTCCACATCCCCAATTACGGATTGAGTTAACACAAGATTTAAGGGGCGATTAGTTTTATTATGAAAAACATTAACAAATAAGGATTCTCCGCCAAAAAATTTACGCATCAAAGCAGGAATTAAACCCCCAGAAAATTCCGTTGTCATAGTTATATCTGCATCCATGCTAACCATAGCACCAGCTTCGGCGGTAATCTTTTCTTTTGGTTCTAAAGTTACAAAAATAGTGGCAAAAGCAGGGCGATAGCGAATATCATATTTCATAATTTAAACCATAAGTTAGGCTAAATCACTGTACGGATAAATCTTAACATTTTTAGTACTTACCCATTTGTATAAAAAATCATGTTTTGAAAAAGGTGTTAGGTTAAATTAAAACTGTGGTTAAACTACGCTCACTAATCATAAAAAATTTAAGTTAAATGTATTTTAGCTTATCAATTAAAGCTCGATCGAGCCTATCATAGAAAATAGATAAGAGGATGTGCCCATTTTCATCACCGATAGTCGTAGGGTGATAGAAAAAACAGGGTGGAAACGCCAACGGGATGCAAAAATGACTTTAATATATATTTACGAGTGGATTAGAGATAATGAAGTGATTGTGAAAGGAATTTTTGTTTAAATGATCACAAAGTAGTGTATAAATATATGAAAAGGTTTATTGAACTCAGGCAATCATTCGTAAAACAGGCATCTTGCCTAATATTTATTAGAAAAAACACTACTAACTAATATCTTTTATTTAAAATCGTGGTACAAATTGTCTTAATTACGTGTTCAGCAGGGTTAATCGGTTCAGAATCGGTGAAATACTTTGCTGATTTAGGTTTTGACGTAATAGGCATTGACAACAATATGCCTCTACACAATGGAATAAAAATTACCTATTAAGTACTTACAGAAAAACTATACTCATTTTGACGTGGATATTCGAGATCAAAGTTCGATCGAATTTTTGTCTCTAATTTCTTTGAACATTTACGCAATAAAGTAGAATTAGTCTCAATTTTAGCAGTATGTTATCAACTATTAAACGAAGGAGAATCACTATTAATTATTCAACCTAATTTTAAATATTGTTATAAAGAATACTATGATTTTATTGATCATCAATTACCCATAACTCATCTATCGTTACAAAAAATTTTAAGTACGATCGGCTTTAAAATTGATGTATTAATTTCTCAATTTTTCCCTTTTTCTACGAGGGGAAATCCTAGCTCACCTTTATTGCTATCAATTTACTTAAAATTACCTATTTTCTGGTCAATTTTAGGCTCTCAAATGTTCATTAAAGCAGTTAAATAACTTAGATAAATTAAAAATTAATAAGAATATAAAGTAGTCATGCTTACTAAAATTAAAAATAATATAAATAATATTAACTTATTGATTAATATATTAGGTTTTTTTGCTTTGGTAATGTTAGTTATTTTTTCCCCTAATAATCTTGTCTATGATGAGGGTTTCCATCAATTTCAGGTTGAATTACTGAATGAGTATGGATTATCCATGAGATTCTTACAAGGAAGTGATGAATCAGCACCCGGTCCAACGTATGCAATAATACATTATCTATTTCAAAGTTTGACTAATTTGGAAGCACCTCAAATAAGAATTATCAATGTTGTACTTTTACTTGTGATTATTTTAATCATTAAGAATATTGCCTCTTTATTAGATTATCAAAATTCATGGAATTTAAGTTTCAGTATAATGTCAATTCCTTTCATCTGGCCTGTTTCTGGAATGGCTTTAACAGAAATACCAGCAATGTTTTTTGCTTGTTTAGGAGTATATTTTCTGTTATTGGGAATGAAAAATGATACAAATAAAGTAGCTTTTTCATCAGTTTTTTTGGGAGGATTTTTATTTTCTTTTGCAATATTAGGTCGTCAAACTTTTTTATTAATATTATTCTGTCTGCCTTTTTTGATAATAACATTTAACCAAAATTTTAATATTAATCAATTAATTAAAAGCATTAATAAAAAACAAATATTAACAATATTATTATTTATAATACCTAGTCTTATTTTACCAATAATACAGTTTATTATTTGGGGTGGCTTAGTGCCGTCTGGTCAAAAAGCTATCGGTTCAGGATATTCTTTAATTCATTTCTTTTTATCTTTAGCTTATGGAGGAGTTGGGATGTTTTTATTAACTCCAAATTGGTTTAATTTAAAAAGCAAAATTTATCTTCAAATAGTGATAATAACAGGGGGAATTAATTTAATTTTTGGTTGGGTTGAAATAATACCATTTTCATCTTTAGCAAAAAAAGTTTTACCTAATATTTTCGTAATCATTTATGGTAGATTTACCTCATCATTGTTAATGTCAATAGGTGTTATTTTTATTATTTCTACAGTAGTCAATATATGGAAAAATAGAAATAATCAAACATTCTCTTTTTTTGCCTTTGCGATACTTCTTTCACTATTTGGATTCGGCAAAATTACTCATTTATTTTCTAGTAGATATGTGACAACTATTGTACCATTTATGATCTTAGCATCACCAATATATTATTGTAATAATTTTAGTAAAATTCTCTTAACTATTACTGGTAATATTTTAGGTTTTTTTAGTTTATATTCCTATTTTATCTAATGATCTTGATGAATTTTATTGGTGATAGTCTGACAATGAGGACGATCGAATGCTTTGGGTCAGGTACAATTAGAAATGTTAAACAGTGAGAAATATCAAAATCCTTTTTATTGGGGAGCTTTTATTCCTTCGGATGATTGGCGTAGTCTGGATTAATTTTTTTGTGTATTTTGTACAAAAGTCTTTTTTGTCTAAAGTACAGTCATAATGAATAAAGTGTTAATCAATAACCCATTATGCATACGAAATATTTTTAACAAGACTACGTTTCAATTCTCAATTTTCAATTATTTATTAAAGGTATTATCTTGACTAAAAAGACTCTTAATTTTTTCTATCCATCCCCAAATATCTTCATAGGAAATTTTCAGTAAAGAAAGTATCCCCACTAAGATTAATATTGAGCCAAATAAGAAGTTATTATCATATAAATATAAACCCACAATAACGATAAAATAGGGGGATAAAATACCGCTAATTTTCTCTACTAATTTCACCATTGATTGTTGCTCGATCGGCAATTCTGGAGTTAAAGATTCAGGATTATTATTCATCACTAAATCTTCAATTTGAGTTGTATTTGCTTGTTTTTCGGGATTATTTTTACTAAACATAATAAGAATTAAGAATTAAGAATTAAGAATTAAAAATTAAGAATTAACAAATTTTACTTATTACTCATTACTCATTACTTTTTAATTATGGTAGCCAAAAATCAGGTAAAAAACCCTTACTCAAAGTACGAATATTTTTATTAATTGTACGCCCTATTTCGATATGAGGTTCATCTTTTTCCACTGGAATAATATTAGCTTGTTTTCCCATATTAAAATATTTTATCGTTTCATTAGCAGACTCTAAACCTGTGACAAGGGCTTTTTCTTGTGACCATGAGCCGTGATCTGTTATGATCCAGTCACCTGCCATGAATAAATTGGGGATACTGGTATTGACTTTCAACAGGTGTTGATAACTGCCGGGGGAGAAATGAGTTACTCCTTGGGGTACTCTTACTATAGAATAGTCGATAATTTCGGCGTTGGCAAAGTCACCGATACAAGTGGTTAAGTCTTGATGTACTTTTTGAATTATTCTCTCGTCACTCATACATAACAGTTGATTGGCGTGGTAAAAATCAACCTCGATAACGCTTCCTTCTTCATCTTTATATTTGTCATGGAGGGTATTGAGATCAAAAAATGTCCATCCTGTGGTGTTGTCAAAACCAAAACAAGCATTGGAAGGCAAGGGAATATTAATCCGTATATCAAACCATAACCTAACGGCTAATACATCGATCGAACTCAAATTCTGTAAATTCCGAAATTCTTGATATTTACTCAAATTAGGGCTATTACTGACGATTTTCTTCATACCAGAAATGCTAACCCCCGAAATCACCGCTTCAGTTTCAAAAACTTCCTCTCCACACACAACAGCAGTGGCTTTTCCTTCGGTATCGATAACCATATCCGTGACTCGTTTATTAGTTAAAACCTTCCCCCCCAACTCCTCTATTTTCTCAATCCAAGGCTGAAAAATCATTTCTCCTACTGTGCCACGACACCACATCACATCAAAATTAGGTTGATGGGCAAGGATAAAATAATATAACATTCCTAAAGCCGCCGCCGCACTGCATTGCTCACCCGGAGCGAACAAACCTACTAACAACATCGGTTCAAAGGAATCTTTATAAAGTCTTTGGGATACGCCGTATTGTTTAAACAACTCTCTTGCTGTTACTTTGTCGTATCTTTCCCATGCCTCTGGAGAATTGTCAAAATCTAGTAAAGCATACATTAAGGGTAACGCAGAAGCTCGATCGAGCCAAGGCAAACGGTAAAAATCAGGATAAAGAAAAGTGCCTAATGGAGTAGGTAAGAGAGGTTTTTCTTGAAAAATAGGGGATGATGTTTCTAAACCATAGGGAGAATATTGGTTCGATCGAGTATAAGGGGTAAAGGGATGTAATTTCAACTCCCTGACTAGATGAAAAATATTTTCGTAGGGATACCAAAAACCGTGTATTCCAGCCTCCACACTTCTACCTTGGGGAGTTTTCCATCCTGCCACTAATCCTCCAGCATAAGAGGAGGCTTCCAGTAAAGTAACATCATAACCTTGCTTGACGAGGTGATAAGTAGCACCTAAACCTGCCCAACCTGCACCAATAACAACGATTTTCTTTTTCTCTGACATTATGATTGCTAAAAATATGAAGAATCATTACATTTTATCAGTAAGAAAGAAAAGATAAATGAAAAACAGTCTTAAATCATAATAAATAGACAACAATTTTCTCAGGATTGATTTCTGATTGCTATAGTCAATAATCAATATGATTATATAGTATTAATTGTAATTAGAATTTTAGTTCAATTTTAGAACTCACGCACTAACACTGTAACTAATTATAATGTCAGGTATAGATTAATACTCCTATCACTCATTACTCATTATTTCATTACTTATTATGAATCTAGCAGACAATCTCTTTCAGTGTCGTCAAATATTCCAATGTGCGATGACAACATTAGGTTTTTCTTTGACAGAGGAGAAAATCTGTGAAATTTCTCAATTAATTATCGATGGAATGGGAGGAAAATGGCGCAGTTTTCATACTTTTGAACATATCTTAATGTTATCAAAAACCACTGAACCTTTGATTAGTTTGGCAGGATTATTTCATGATTTAATCTATTTACAAGTTGATGAAAATATCCCCTTTAATTTAACTTCCTATGTGAATCCTTTTATTATTGAAAAAGAAGGTTCATTTTTTATCAAATCTAGTATTGATTATCAAGATAAATGTTTCTCTATTATTTTGCAAATTTTTGACTTTAATTTAGGAGATAAATTATTAGCGGTAAAAGGACAAAATGAGTTTTTAAGTGCCTTAATTGCCAGTCAAATTTTACAACCTTATTTACCATTATCTCTTATTACTCGTATTGTTACTATTATTGAATTAACTATCCCTTTTCGTAAATCAAAAGAGAAAAATAAGACGATTCCTCAACAACTTCAAAATCGTTTAGAAATAGTTAATAAAAATTTTAATTTAGGTTTAACTCAAGAAGAAATTACTCTTACTATTATTCAAGCAGTTAAATTAGCTAATCTTGATGTTAGTGGTTTTGCTTCTGATGATGTTGAAGATTTTGTCAAAAATACATGGCTATTATTACCAGAAACTAATCATTGTTTATATGAGACGCAAAAATATTCTCTTCAAGATTATCGTTTCGCTTTAGTCAATACCACTAAATTTATTAATTTTATCTCTCCTGATTTAGTTTTTCATCGTTACCATAATGAACCAAATATAGATACTTTTCAAGAATTAATTACTCGTTGCGAAAATAATCTTCATATTGTCAGAATATATCTGGAAATAAAATTAGTTAGTATTGCTATTTTAGAGGCGTTATCTTCCCGTTTTTACCCTCCTATGACACTAAGTTTTTTTTGGAATCCTCATCCTGATAATAACTTTCCCCATGCTTCTATTTTTGATTTTCTGCCTTCTGTTTCTGGTTATCAACCTCAAAATAATCAAGAAAAAATAATCTTAGATTTATTCTCTTGCAAGTCTTCTTCAAATTTATTTCCTGATGTCAATCATTCCCTTTTTTGCCTTTTCATTATTAATCATCTTTCTTTGCAGGGATTTCAGCAATATAGTTCTCAATGTTATCATTTTTTCAATGGTCAACTTACTGCTGAAAAATTTTTGTCGATTTTTCCCCCTAGTTTAATCTCTATAGTATCAAATTCGATCGAACAGTTATTAGAACATCAAAAAGGATTGATTATTAGTGTTGATGATTTATCCTAAATGTTTTATGATAAGATTAATATGAATAAAAATTAATAGCAATATTACCGTAGAATTTTGTTTGAATTAGTGTGAATTTTTGTTGTTCACTAATTTGTGATTTTTTGGGATCATATTCTACTGCTATTTGCCCTTTTAATAGTTCGTAATCATAAATTAAATTTAAGACTCGATCGTACAGATCACTATGATAAGGTGGATCAAAGTAAATTAGATCAAATTTTTGTCCTTTTAAACTCTTTAATCTCTGTAAAATATCTCCTCTTAAAACCTTAAATTTTTGCCCTTCTTGAGCTACTTTTTGCCAATTTTCCCGAATAATTTGACAGGCAATAGGTGACTTTTCGATGGCAACTACTTCGATCGCACCACGACAAAGTGCTTCTGCCCCCATTGTACCATTTCCTGCACATAAATCTAACCAAGAAGCGGACTCAATATCATCTTTCCAAATATTAAATATAGCCTCTCTAACTTTAGAAGTTGTCGGGCGAGTATCTTTTCCTGATAAAGTTTTTATTTCTCTGTTACCGTAAATACGCATTTTGTAAAAAATAATGACATGAATACCAGCTTTATAATAAAACTGCTCACTACAAACTAAGATAAAGGTAAGTAAGAAATTCGATCTCTATACTCACCTTCCACGGACACCAGAGCAACTAAAACTAATTCATCAAGAGTTTCTCCCACACTCATATTCGGATTTAGCTGGAAAATTCCTGATATATGATGTCCCTGGGCTAGATGATCGATCAAATGAACTGGCATCGATCTACGATTATTTGTAACCAAAATGAAGTCGTATTTTTCGCACCAAAGGAGGATTTCGGGATCTAAAGTACCTTTTGGTGGAGTATTAGGATCGCCTACTGCCCATACTACTAAGTCGGGTTCTTTGTGTCGTAACTGTATTTGGTAAATTGGATCGAGGTTTTCATCCATTAAATACTTGATTGGCATAGGATTTACCCAATTTTAATCGTTCGGCTTTAAGTTGACGCAATTTCTCAAAAACAGGTAACGGATTACGCTTTTGTTCTTCTCGCATTTGATGCCCCCATTCTAACCAATCGGCGATATATTGGCTTATTTCCTCTTTATTTTCAAGGTAATAAAGGATAGTTGCATATACTTGTGCTAAAGTCAGGGAAGGGTAAGTTTTGGCTATCTGCTCAGGAGTGCGTTCACGATAAATATAATCGTATAAAATAGTTTCAATGCCAACCCTTGTACCTTTAACACGGATGTCATTCGGGGCTAAAAAAGAGAAATATTCTGCTATTTTTTCCATATTTTCTCATACTTTATTTGTGTCTAAAATTATAAGGCAGTTGATTCCAGTATAACAATTAAATCTAATAACCTTCATATTTTGTTTGTAGTAAAGGCTTTAGCCTTTTGTTTAATCAGTAAAAATATCGGTTAAATCTAAGACAAAATTAGGTAATATATCTTCTCCTGAAATAGTGGCAGGATTATTAAGTATTGTTATGGGTTGATTCGATCGATAAATTTCTATAATTTTGCTTTGAGGATCGATTAACCAACCTAATTGTAAACCATTTTCTAAATACTCCATCATCTTTTTTCTAGTATCTTCAATCTCATCATTTAAAGATAATAATTCGATAAGAAAATCGGGACATATTGGCGCAAATTTACGTCTTTCTTCGTAGGTTAATTGTTGCCATCTTTCTAATTTTATCCAAGAAACATCGGGAGATCGAATCGCACCATTGGGAAGTTTAAAACCTGTGGAAGAATCAAAACCAATGCCTAATTTATAACGATTATTCCAAGCCCATAATTGTCCTGATAAACTACAATTTTTTTGCCCTATTTCGCTTCCTGTGGGAGGCATAATAATTAATTCTCCTTTCTGATTTCGTTCAAAATTCAAGTTTTGATTATGCTGACAAATACTGATAAATTGTTCATCATCAAGAATTAAAGTGGGATTTAAGTTAAGAGTTAAAGTAGTCATTTTTCCCCCATATTTTGAAAAATTTTATAGTATCAAATATTTAATTATCCAATACATTTTGTTAACGTAGGGGTTGAACACCGTTCAACCCGTCAACCCCTTAATCTTAATCATCTTCAAATTTATTGAGTAAACCTAAACCTTATTTATAGTTTTTTGATGGGGTGGGTTTAATATATTAAACCCCTACATTATTGATTCTTTATTTCAGTTATCGATCGAATTCGAGTGTATTTTTCAATTTTCAATTTTTGTTAATTGTTGATTGTTCGATCGATTTGCAATAACAGTTCTTTGTCCGTATTTTAATAAATTATCGATGATAATTAAACGATTTTGCCATGTTTGTACTTGGGGTTGATTTTGCTTTTTGTGTTGCCCTAAGTATTGAGGTAGTCTCATTTTTAAAGAAGACAACTCTGTTTCTGCGGTGGCTAAATTTTCGGGGCTAGGATTTTGCTCTAACTGTTTGAGTCGATCGTGTAGTTTATCCGCTTGACTTGCCCATTCCTTGAGCGCACGAGGTTCGATCGAAATTTGATGATTCATTAACATAAAATTCCACTCTTTTTGTAGTGCCTGATAACGAACTAAAGCACTTTGGAAAGGTTGACGATGGGGTAAAGGTTCGGTTACTTCTTGGGGAATGCCTTGAGTCGTCTTAAACATTGCTTGTAATTCGGTATTAAAATTTTCGGCGGCAAATAAAGCAAAACCACCAGAAGGCATATTGCGAATAGATTGTAATTGATCAAAGGCTTCGGAATTAGGCAAATTCAATAAACGAATACCGGGGATAATTAAACTAGGATTACGATGAGAAAACTCATATACCCCTTGATTACGCTCTTCAAAACTTCCCGTATATAAGGCATAAGTCATTAATACCATCATGTCCACCCACTCACTATAAATCCATTCTTCCCAATGCTGTTGTAAGGTGTTAAGACGTTCTCGTCGTTCCATAGGAAATACAGCCGTGGAAATGACTAACTCAGGGCGTTTTTGTTTAAGCCGTTGCGATGCTTCAGCGACAAAACTATTAACTTGTTTGATGCGAAATGCAGTCCATTGACTCCATGCAGGGGAAGAAGGAGTTAATGTCATGGGATCAATTCCGTAGTTTTCTCTGAATAAGGCACGACTAACATCGGTATAACCAAATTGTTGTCGAGTCATAGTATCTTGAAAAGGATAACGAATGTAATCCAATTGAATGCCATCTACATTATAATTAGTGGCAATTTCTTCTAATAATTTCAGGATATAGGCTCTGGCTTGAGGATTGGCAGGATCAAAAAAGGCTTTTTTAAAGCCGGGGGTGCGGTTAAAGACTTGCCCTTGTTTATCTTTTAATACCCAACTAGGATTTCGTGACAATACAGGTCCTAAATAGTTCTCATCTTGCCCTAAAATGCGATTATGTCCTTGATTCGCCGCCGCAAATATCCACGCCCAAGCGTGTAATTCTATACCCCTTTCATGGGCTAATTCGATCGATGCTTGGAGAGGGTCCCATCCTTTGGTCATGGGATTTTGTTCGGGAGCGACTCTACTAGGATATATGGGATAACTGGCGTTGACTGTCTCAAAAAATACCGTATTGATGCCCGATTCTGCCATTCGATCGAACAGTGGTTTTAAATCTTCCTTCGATTTAGCCTTGACGATCGTACCTCTATCTAACCAGATGGCGCGCACTTCGGGTTGTGCAAAATGTCGATCGAGGGGATAATTATTCCAAAGTTCACGTCTAGCATCCATCCACAGTTGTCTCGCATTCCCAAAATCTTGTAAAGCTAAAGTAGGAAAATCTTGAACCACCAGTTTAGCATTAGTAAGAGCTTGATAGGTGGAGTTATTGCCATAACGGGGAGTAATTTTATTGTCTTTTGTGCGAGAGTTAGACTTAGGAGGGTTTTTCAGCACATAATCCGCAACGGCAGTCATGGGCTGTGTATATTTATGAGCTTTCGCTTCCGCCATGATGAAAGTGCTTTCTACCCGATAAATTAAATCTTCTAATTCCTGCACCATTTGCTGAATTTCCTTTTGAGAAATGGGCTTATTATTACGAGAAGCGTAGATATTTTGAGATTGAGGGGGTATAGAGTTCAGATTATGTGTAGAGGGGATATTTTGAGCAAAAACGGGAGAAGTTGAAAGGATACCGAGTAAAAGTAGCAATTTTTGCCCATGACTACTAAAACTCTTTTTACTAATTTTAATCATAAAAATATATAATACAGATTAACTTTTAAGAAATATTAAATAATATTTAATAAATCATATCAAGCTATGGTCAAACTTGAGTAATAGACTTTGACTTTAATTCTCAATTTTATTTTAAATCTAATAAACCTTCTTCTTTGAGTTTAGGATTAAAGCGAATTTCCATCTTTACTTGACGATTTTCTAAAGTGGTTTTTATTTCTTCTTCCAATCTTCTAGCAACTTTTTTCAATAACTTAATTTTGCCTAATTCATCGCTATTTTGATATGCTAATTTATCATCTTCTGTCATAGTTAATTTAGCATCAATGGCTTGAGTCCACAAATTTTCTTCGTCACTATTCCCTTTTGGTAATTCTCCATTTTCTTCTAACCAATTACGGCGAATTTGTTCTAATACAGTGCGGTTAGCTCGATCGATCTGGTAAAATTTAAACCAATAACACTGATGAGGTTGTCTAACTAAATGTTGTTTTAAACTGATTAAAAGACTGCGAGAATAACCTATATATTGCAAAATTTTATCTTGATTGAAAATTGCATAAATTCCAATTACGCCCTCTAAATTATCATTTATAGTACCGTTTTCATCAATATAGGATATAAACTCTAAATCTTTCAGAGTTATTTGTTCATAATTATCAGACATTTTAAAATAAAATTAAGTATAAAAAATTATAAGAAAAAAAGATTTTGCATAGAATCATAGGGGTTGAATATCATTCAACCCTCAAAGACTTTTAACTCTTATTGTAAGAATTTTAAAGATGTTTAATGAAGACACAAAAACAGGAATAAAAAATTATTTTCCGATTTGAGAAGCCATAGCTTTAAAACCGGCTAAACTAGGACCGGGGCGACGACGAGATTGAGGTACATTATTAGTAACGTATTTACCTGCATAATTGTTGGTTTCGCTAACGGAAGTACTACCATTATTTTGATTAGAGTAGTTTTTAATCGCTTTTACCCAATCAGGCACATCATAACTTACATTAGCAGATTTAACGGCAACGGGAGCAGATTTTGCTTCTTCAGAAGTGGCAGTTTCAGAAGTTTCGGTAGTTGTTTCTTCACTGGCAACGGTTTCAGGGGTTGCTGGTGCTTCAAAAAAGTAGTCTTGAGATTTTTTCTTGCCAAAAAGTTTATTTAACACTATGTTTCTCCGTATATATATATTTTGATTTAAAATTTGTTGATAGCACACATTTTAAGATAGCGTTCTATCCCTTTTGAATATATCAGAATTTGGACTTTTTTCTCGGTTCGATCGAAATTTTTTGAACAATTGAATGTCTATTTCGATTAATACAAGTGTTGACGGGTTGAACAGTGTTCAACCCCTACATTATCTCAAGCAAATTTTAGTTACAAAATGCCGACAAGGTGTAAAGGACCATGACCACTAATGATTTCTACCACTAAAGCTAAAAATCCTAACATAGCTAATCGCCCATTCCACACTTCCGCCGCACTGGTTAAACCCCATTCCCATTTTTCTTGAGGATACATCTTCATATTTTTCTTAGGATGTGTCACTTCATCAAAACGTAAAGGAGTTTTTTCTAAGGCTTGAGTTGTTAAGTTGCTTAAAGCCTCGATAAACATTGGATGAGTATTTAAGGCAGGTACTCGTTTAAAGTTACTAATACCCACTTCTTCGGCGACTTCCCTATATTCAAGATCGATTTCTTGTAATGTCTCGATATGTTCAGAGACAAAGCTAATAGGTACAACTAACAAATCTTTGATGTTTTGTTCCCCTAACTCATGCAATGCGTCTTCTGTGTAAGGTTTTAACCATTCCACAGGACCGACTTTACTTTGATAAGCTAAAGTATAAGGATTACCAGTATTAAGGGTTTTCATAATCAATTCTGTACATTCTTCGATTTCCACTTGATACGGATCACCCGCTTCGGTAACATAGGTTTTGGGTACACCATGCGCACTGAAGAAGATATGTACCCCATCAGGGTTAGCAAATTGTTGTAATTCCTGCCTAATCAAGTCCGCCATGGCTTGTAAATAACCTTGATGATTATGCCATGAGGGTATCAAAGTATATTCCACATTTTTGAGATGAGGATCAGTTTTCCACATTTCTTCCAATACCCGAAAACTTGAACCACTGGTACTAATGGAAAATTGCGGATATAAGGGTAAGATAACTAATTTTTCAATATTATCCTTTTTAATCTGTTCGATCGCTTCTTCGGTAAAAGGATGCCAATAACGCATTCCCACATAAACTTGAATATCGATACCCTGTTCTGATAACTTAGATTGTAAGGCTTGAGCTTGAGCTTCGGTAATTTGTAATAAAGGCGAACCTCCCCCTATTTCCATATAATTCGCTTCAGATTTTTTACTGCGCAGGGTAGAAATTAACCAAGCAAGGGGTTTTTGTAGCCAAGGAAAAGGTAAACGGATGATTTCGGGATCTGAGAATAAATTATATAGAAAAGGACGTACATCCTCTAATTTTTCTGGACCACCTAAATTCAATAATAATACTCCTGTACGACCCATGATATTAATATTTTATATTTTAAATTTTCTTTACTAAGTGTAACAATATATTATTGCTAGTTTAAGTTTATTAGCAAAATTAACAATTTACCAAGATAAAACTGAAAAATCCTTCAATTTTTGTTGTTTTTTGTTTCAATTCGTAATAATTAATGAGATTTACTCAAACTTAATATTACCCATTATAAAGGTTATTGCTAATAATTCTCAATATATTTTTTTAATTAGGGTCTGCTGAATAAATCAGAAAGCTATAAAAATCAAGGCTTGGGGCATCTTGAAATTAATAAAAAAGTGTGTCTTTTTGATAATTTTGACTCAAAAACTAGGTAGGGTTTGCTGAATAAATCAGAAGACTATTAAAATCAACGGTTTTGACATACTACATCAACTGAAAAGTGTTCAATTTTCACAATTTTTACTGAAAAACTGAGCATTTTTTACTAAATTTTATTTAAAACAACTTTGTAATTATACGTTGATACAAAGCCTCAAAACCTTGATTTTTGTCATTTATTCACTCTTCCCTTTTCCCTTTTCCCTTTTCCCTCTCTTCATCAAAATACTTTTTCAGCAGACTCTAATTAATTTTACGGTTTCTAAAAGACAATCAAAAATAGGGATAGATATAGCATCGTTATATTTAACAAAGGCATAATTTGACTGTTTCAAAAACTCCTGTTGCCTATTGCCTTTGGCTTTTTGCCCACCTTCATCATTATCTATTATTTCCTGACTGACTATAGATAGATGTTGCTTGGTTTCTTTTCCTCTACCCGTTAACACTAATACGGGTTGACATTGCGCATTTATAGCACATTCTATATCACTAGGAGCATCGCCAATAAAGTACGATCGAGCTAAATCAATATGATGATGTTGACTATAAGTCTCTAAAAGATAAGGAGAAGGCTTACGACAATGACAATTATCAGCAGGTTGATGAGGACACATTAAAATATCTGCAAATTGTACTCCGAATTGACCATATTCTTCTAAAATTCTTTGATGAATAGCCATGACATCATCATAAGTAAAATAACCTCGACTAATGCCCGATTGATTAGTGACAATAACTAAACGATAACCTTGATCTTGCCATAATTTAAGCGCTTCGATCGCACCATCGGGAATTTTTACTTGTTCAGGCTTACTAAGATAAGGGATATATTCTATTACCACCCCATCCCTATCTAAAAATAATGCTTTCATCTATGATTGACAGTTAACAATGAATTTTTATTAACTATTTATTATTCACCATTTATGACTACTTCCTTATTAATTAGTATTAGCCTTATTTTAATTGCTTATTTACTCGGTTCAATTCCCACAGGGTATATACTAGCGCGTATGCTAAAAGGTATTGATATTCGAGAAATGGGTTCAGGTTCAACAGGTGCGACAAATGTACTTAGAAATGTCGGTAAAGGGGCTGCGATCGCAGTGTTAGTTATTGATATGCTTAAAGGAGTATTAGCAGTATTAGCGGTCAAACTGCTGTATAACTATAGTGAGATATTACCTCCCCAATGGCAAGATTGGTTAATTGCGATATGTGCTTTAATAGCAGTGATTGGGCATAGTAAATCGATTTGGTTAAACTTTGCAGGAGGAAAATCAGCAGCCATCAGTTTAGGAATTTTATTGACGATGAATCCCTATGTGGGGTTAGGTACTTTTGCGGTATTTTTAACCGTGTTAGCCATCACTAAAATTGTGTCAATTAGTTCTATTTCCGCTTCGATCGGTGTTAATATTTTGATGTGGATTTTCTTACCCACCATGCCTTATATTGGTTTTGCCATTATTGCCGCCAGTTATGTCATAATTCGTCACCGTAGTAATATCGATCGAATTTTAGCAGGAACAGAACCTCGTATTGGACAACCAGTTAACTCTTAGACTTTTTTCATAATTGTATTTCATAAATGTAGGTTGGGTTAGCGATAGTGTAACCCAACAAAACATCACCTACTGAATAAATTAAGCCAAAACAAAATCAACATCATTAGTTCCAGAAGTTTCCCCCTCTCCAGACTGTAGTTTTTTGCCATTAACAGCCACAGCAAAAGGAGTATTTTGCATATTTAAACGATAATCAGTCTTAGAAGCAGTATAACCAACACTACCAATCATTTCTCGTCCTTTATCAGTATAAAGAAAAACGAGCATCTGATTTTTCGATTGTTGTTGATCATAAGCCCAAATTACCATATAATCCTTGTCTTGATACTCAAAGATTTTCGGCGATCGATTAGGTTGATAACGTCCTACAGTACCAAAAGTCTTATCGAGAAAATCTTGCACAGAATTAGACTCAACTACAGCAAAAGCTACTTCCTCTTGAGGATTAGAAATAGAAGCATCCTCTGGCAATTGACTAACCGCCTCTTCTTGTTTTTTCTCCTGAAAATAGTCCACAGCCTTTTTTACTCCGATCGCACCCACTGTAGCGATACCTGCACCGATAAGAATATTGCGTAATTTACTCATAATTTAATTGAATCTATTTACTACATTCCATTATCCATTAAATCCTAGTGGTGAATTGTTAAAACTTTCTATAAAAATTGAATCTTCAAAAAAATTGAAAAATTAGTGGCATTTTGAGAAAAAGTTAGATATAATAATTAAATGTGAAAACAAACGGGTCGATGCCCGAGTGGTTAATGGGGGCGGACTGTAAATCCGCTGGCTATGCCTACGCTGGTTCAAATCCAGCTCGGCCCATCGCCTTTGTAGCTCAGTGGTAGAGCACACCCTTGGTAAGGGTGAGGTCACGAGTTCAATCCTCGTCAAAGGCTTTCTCTCTATTCCTTATACCATAAGGCTTTTAATTGTTTCTTGAGTCTTGAATCTCAAAATCTTACTCAATTCTTACTCAAAATTGATAAAAGATATTTTTGTAAGTGTCATTTAATACGTTTTGGATTCAGTATTGTACATTTATCAATTAATTATTCTGTCAATATGTTGTTAAAGTGAAATGTAAACACAAACATTTATCTTCAAATCAAGAAAAAGGATCATATTCTGTCTAGTTTTGTCTGTTTTGTCTGTGATTACGTTGTAATAATGGCTTAAATCCTTATCGGATAAAGATTCCAAAACACAGACACAAAAACAGACACCTAAAAAATAAGAATGCTTAAAACCCTTACGATAAAAGAGTTAAAAGCATCTTTTGTAAACACAGACAATCTGTCTGTTTTTAGTTTTTGCAGATTTTTAGATAAACTATGTTTCAATAATTTTTAATACATAGTAAAAATAGATTACATTACTTTGATTTTGAAACCCTTTTTAGTGGGTATTTGTTGAGCTTTACCCAATTCCACAAGGGATAACAGTAACTCGTTAATCTCAGTTATGGGAACGGTTTTAAACTCTCTGATATAATCCCTTACCATTGATGCTGTAATTTCACCTTTTTTCTGTACTAACTCAAGGATTTTTAGCAGTTGACTATTCAGTAAATTTTCTTGGCATTTGGTGACAATATAAGCAAAATGTCTCAAATAATAATTCCCTAATGTTATTGCCCGTGCCATAATCTCAGAGTTGATAACGATAGGATTATTGATTAGATTAGGATTAATCAGATTATACAGATAGTGTAAAATACCAGCAAACTTAATTACATCACTCTCAATTTTGCTATGTTTATTTTCTAATTGTGGTAAGGATAAATCTTGTAAACTATCCATAATTCCATGTTGCCACTGTCTGAACATTTCATAGGCTTTATCATCTATCAGTAAATCACTATCAATATTCATATCTAATAAGTTATTGATAATGTCACTGACAACATCCGAAAAAGTAGTGTTATTTTCATTTCTTTGAGTCAGTTTACCTAATGGCATTTTACCGCCCCAAATAATCCACCTTGCACTAATACCAGTTAAATCATTTTCATCACTCAAAATTTGTTTTAATGCCACTTCTTGAATAGTTCCAGTAATGCTAATAGCGGTTCTTTCAAGGAAAATATTATTATCTTCACTAGCACGGGTTTTAATTAGTGCTTTACCTTCATAAAGTTCTAAATCTCTCTGAATGTCATCACCATTATAAAATTTATTCATTCTTTTGAAATACCCTGCTAGTTCATCAACATAACATAAGAACCCTTGTAAATTTTCTGAATGAACTTTGATTAGACCATCAAAAGTACTATCTTGAGTAATATAGCGTTTTTGTACTGGTTTAGGAGTGTCTGTATCATCTGATTGAGTCCATAACTGTAAGGCTTTTTTATACTTCTTATGTTCTTCAATGTTTAAATCTTGTAAAGGATCAACTGCTAATCTTGCAGTAGGTGATTTTTTATTGCCACTTCTTGCCACAATCATAGAACGGATAATAAAAGGCACAATATAACGAGTATTAGGATTAACAATTATTCTTGACCTTGTACCGATAACCGATGCTAAAACTGGTAATAATATCGTGACTATAGCATCAGGATTAGTAGGTATTTCTTGAGCTGATTCTTTAATAATATCTGCTATGTAATCTCCTAAAATATAGCTTAAGTCTAAAGGTTCATTAGGTACATTAATTAAGTCATCTAAATTAGATTTAATATTGTCTAATTCAATGGTTTTATTTTCCCTTTCTATTTTTGCATTAATCGCTGTAACAAGTGAGTTAGGAGATACTTTATACTGTGAACAGAATTGACCTATTTCTAAGTATTTTTGAGATTCTGTAACATGAGATTGTGCTAACTTATTAACTAATTGTTCAAACAAAAAAGGGACGTTATTTTCATTAATATCATCCCTTGATTGTTCATAAGTTTTTGACAGTACTTTAACGTTTCTTTTAAGGTTTTCTCTCATCCATTGAGACTGATTAAAACCATTATTTTTAGCAAGGTAAAATAATGTACCAATACTAACTTTATAACCTTTAAAACTATCCCATTTTTTCTCTAATCCCTTACCATCATATTTACTGCTAGAACTTGACCATTTATCCCAAATATCAAAATCAATACCATGATTGTACAATGCCATACCCACTGTTACCCATTGATGGTAATCATCGCTAGGAATATGGGATAAAGCGGTTTCAATTAACCTCAATTCATCTTGAGGTGATAAGTCATTATCCTTAATGAAAACTAAACAAGTATTGAGTAAATCATAAGATTCTTGAATTGATAGGCAACGGGGAGGTATTTCTTTAATCCACTTGTAATAACCTGTTTCAGGATGCACCGATGGTGGTAAGACACTTGCAAAACCTTGATAACGGATTTCAAGATGATCACCATTGATTGCACAATAATTTTTATATTTGGTTAAGTCATGTTTGCTGATATGTTGCCATAAGGATAGATGTTCAGTGGGTATCTGATAGGCAATCTGATAATGTCCTTTTTTGCCACTTGACCAACACAGACTATCTTGATTGAGTAACCATGAACCAATACCCTTAGCTACCTGATCCGAACTATCACCATCAAAATCTATGGCAACAATTCCACAGCCGTTAAATTCACCTGTTAACAATCCATAACCATTAGCTTTACCGATGCTTAATTGTTTTTGGCAATAGTCATAAGACTTGCCTTTTTGCCATGACTTCTCATAGTATTCTTTATTTTTGCAGACTGCAAAACGATCAAAACTATAAAGTTTTTTGAGGGAAAAACCTTGATTTTTTGGTATCATATACTTATTAGATTTTTAATTTGCTATTAAGAGTGTTTGGCGCACTCATAAAAATATTATAGCTAAAAAGCAGTTAAGGGACTGCTAAACAATCCCTTAAATTATTATTGCTTGTATTTACCCTTCATAGTAAGGGTTTTTTTATAGTTGTTAATTGTTAACATTTTTTTTCCCTTTCTTATAAAGTACTTTTTACCATTATATCAGCACAAAATACAAACTAACCAGTTTTCAGAAGACACAAAAACTAATCGATTAATTTTGTGCATTTTGACGAGTAATTTTGACCACTGACTTAGCAAGTTGTAAAGCGGTTTTCTAGTCAGAGTATAGCGTTTCAGTTATCTATTTACTTAATTAAAAGTACCTTTTTCCTTAGTATTTATAAGGTTTTTAGCGTAACGCTATAGCATTTTGCAATCCTATTTTAGGTTATAAACTTTATAACAACTTGCTAACCAATTTACAGGTAAATTTTACTTGTTATTCAAAATGAATACTCAAAAATGAGCGATTAATTTATAAGTCTAATTTCTCTAATGGACATTTTCTTAGGCAATATCCCCAAATACGATCCTTAGCAATGTCTCTTTGAGTCTTTGGGACTTTGTTAAGTAAACTTTTTAACTTAAATTGACTATGTTCAAAAAAACTATTTGCATTATCACACTCAATAAAATATATATCAGTATCTTGAAATTTTGATTTATTAGCCTCCTTAATAGTTTGATTATAAAATTCTAACCATTTTATTATTTCACTTAGAGAATCATTAAATTCTTGAGAGTTATTAATAATTATATCTATATAAGACTGAGTAAGGTTTTTAAAGTTTAGATAATATTTTTTTCTTAAATCAATATAAGATTCTTTATTACTTCTAAAACTTAGCTTATATTTTTTAGATATTTGATAATTGATGTCGTTTTTTAGATCAAAATCATTTAACCTAAGTATGACTAATTTATTCAGAACATCATCTAATTTAAGATCATCATTCCATAAATACCATGATAGATATTTTAAATCATTTAATGAATCACCTAAATAATATTCTATAGTTTTGACTTTACCAGTACCCCCTAACTTCTTAGAATCTCTTTTGGCGATCACCCAATAATATTTATTTTCACCCCTAATACTTTTTTTCTTAAAATATCCCATAATTTGCTATTGTACCCCTACATTTTTATCTATTAATCATAATATCAATTCTGCGATACCTAGAAGCGATTTTAAGAAGTCCTAAAAATAAAGATAGGGTAATATCAAAACACCCTAAGAATTAAAAATAACCTCAATAAATGAAATATCATCTAATTTGCCCTTATTTTGCTCATTTACTCATATATACAGACTCACTGATTAATCATAAGCATAATAAAAGTTACATCAAAAATAGACGTATATATCTTAAACGTTTTATTTATCAGCTATCAGAGAATCAAAACTTACA
Organism: Geminocystis sp. CENA526; assembly: GCF_050753365.1. Classification (NCBI taxonomy): domain Bacteria; kingdom Bacillati; phylum Cyanobacteriota; class Cyanophyceae; order Chroococcales; family Geminocystaceae; genus Geminocystis; species Geminocystis sp. CENA526. The sequence continues at coordinate 9,849 of NZ_JBLZFY010000038.1, read as the reverse complement.
AAGTAAACATAATACTATTTTTACTCTGATTACAAATACAGACTCACTGATTAGATGCTATTATTTATATATGCACATTATCTGATTGCATATATGCAATAAATGACTTATGGGATATTTAAAGAAAAATGTTAATGAGAACTCTATCAAGGCATTAAAACCTAATAATAGATTACAAGGTGATTTACCTAAAAAGAGATTAAACGTCACCATTGACCATGAGATTTATGAGCAATTAAAAACAACTGGAAATGTATCAGGATTGCTGGAAAAATTAGCTAAGGAATACTTAATGGGTAAATCTGATCATTCACCCTTAGAAGTGAAATTAAGGGATATTTTAGACAAGATTGAGAGTAAAGAAAAAGGCTATAGAAGTAACGGAAGTGGTCAATTAATCTCAGATATAAAAGACTTGGTTAAGACCTTATCAGAATAATCAAAAATATTCGGTACTTATACTAACACCTAAGCCCAAAATATGCACGGAAGATTATTGCACAGACTTATGCAAGTCTGTGATGTACCCCTTAAGGGGTAGCCACTAAGATACCTCTGTACAAAAAGGATTAAAAATCATTCATTATTACTTCGTACCCCTTAAGGGGTAAAGAGCAAGTTGACGTGATGTAAAAAGGTGTTTTTTAAAGGTTCACACTCTACTTTCAAACCTTTAAGGGTTGAAAATAGTTAGACACAGTTAGAAGGCTTATAAAAAGCGGTTTTTGAAATAGTTTAAAAATGTCTGTGTTTGTCTGTTTAATTGTCTGTGTTTATTAATTTCTGAAAGCTTTTTAAATATTAACGTTAAACATATTTACAAATGCAGTTGTCTGTTTTTTGTCTGTGTTTATGATTTAAGTCTTATAAAATATAGCTTTTAAAGTGTATTATATAATTCTAAAACTCTAGTATTTACGTTACTTTTATTGTAAAAACAGACAACTTACGTTTATTTTGCTGTAACTTTTTTGATTTTCAATAAAATTTAAAATAGATAATCAGGTAAATCTACTTGGTAAATATCTTTCAGCAATTCCCACATCAAAGGTTTTATTTTGTCTGTTTCATCTTGAGGTATATTTTGAAGTTTTTGTTCTACTAACTTAACCGCCAATTGAAAAGGTATCGGTTGTTTATGTTTTTTTGATGATTCAAATAAATCTATAATTAATTGACTATCAAAATTTTGGTAATAGCGATAATTAACATCAATGCTATGTCCTAGTGTTTTTGCCCTTAAACTATCAGGTAATCCCATTGCTATACCATTAGCATTACCTAATCTTCTATTTGTATGAGTTTGAGTAATTTTTTTGTGTAAATGCTTATTTGTCCAATTTTCAAGATTTTGTCTAGCATGATTAATTAGAATATGACGTTCATAATTTTTGAGTCTATGAATAAATCTAGGGATGTTTTGTTTAATTTCTAATAGTTCAAATAAATTTGGATATTCAGGAGGTATTAATGGTATGCAAATCTTAAAACCAGTTTTTGCAGTTTTATCCTTATTTTCTCTAAAATCACCAATAACTAAATAATTAGATTTATTTTTTGTATCAGAGATAGCTTTAAATAAAGTATTATCATTACTTTTTATCGTTTTATCTTCCGAAGGTTTATAGCTAGTATCTAAATTTTTTATTGATAATAACTCACCTAATCTTAAAGCATAAATAATTTGTAAACTGAATATCCATAACCAAAATTCTCTTTCTTCTTGATAGCAATTATTTGTATTAATAACTTTTTCTCTTAACAATAAAAATTCAGATAAAGTCAGTGGAGCTTGTATTTCTATTTTTTTCTCAGATATTTGTTTATCCTTACTTATTTTAAATTTTTCTAACTTTTTAGAAATTTTATCCAAATTATTTAGTTTACATAATCGAATGAAAGCACTTAAACAATCTTGAAATTTTTTTTGATATTTATCATCACAATAACTAAATAAAGTATCGTATAGAATCTGATAACTGATTATTTTATTTTCGGGCAACTTATTAAAATACATTTCATTTACTCTTACATAAGAATCTAAATCTGATTTACAACTTTCTAATCGTTTGAGACCTCGTTTATCTTTGCTGTTAAAAAAGTCTTTTCTTACCGTGATAATTGCTTGTTCAATGGTAATAAAATCATTGATAGTATTCTTATTTATTTGTTTAATATTTTCTTCAAACCATTCCCAAAAATCAGACTCAGATTCATAGCTATTTAATTTTTCAGTAACTAAAAGTGCCTTATCTAAAGCATGGTTTAAACCGCTAATGGTAAAAGGTTCGTTGATAGCATAAGTGCTTCGTGGTTTATTTCTTGTCTTAAATTGCAAATATAATTTATTTTCTTTACGACTTATAGAAATTCCCTTTGGAGATTGTTTTCTAATTAATTCATAATGACCTAGAATTTCTTGAAATCCTTTATATTGTTTGTTTGTCATATTTACTCAATTCTTACTCATTTTTTATTTCTGAGTAAGACATCATTAATGTTAAAACCTTATTTTGCAATGATTTTAACATATAATTTGAGTTCAATCCTCGTCAAAGGCTTTCTCTCTATTCCTTATATCATAAGGCTTTTAATTGTGTATTGAGCTTTTAATTATGACAAAAAATAACATCAAATTATTAATTTTGTTTTGATAAACTGATAAGTTATTTACGATCATCTGCACTAGCAATTTTGGCTACAACCTTTGAGGTATATAGGTTGTAGCTTTTCAATAAAAACGAATTTCGGTATTACCTAATTGCTACTTATCGAGCAATGCCTCTTAATGGTTCGGTTTCAATGGGTTTAATCAGATATAAACAGATTAAATTCCAGAATATAGCGATTTGTAAAGGGAGTTTACGCATAAATTTGACGATCGAACTGGCATTACTTTCACTAATTTTAGATAACTCTAAATTATAATCAGAGCATCTTTCTAAACGAGGAAAAAAGTCGGGATGTTCGGTGTCTAAAATAACAGGAAAGGCTTTTGCTGATGTATTGTTTGTGTTTCTGGTGACGGCTCGATCGTACTCTTGAGCATCTAAACCTACAGACTCATAAAAATCCGCTCTTTCGTGTACGGTTAAAGTATGGGTAGCAAAAACAGATAATAAGAAAAATCTTGCCCATAATTTGGCTTTCCAACCTTGCCACATAGAAGATTGCGATCGAAGTAAGGCATTGAAAATATCACCGTGACGACTTTCATCTTGACACCAATGCTCAAATTTTTTGAAAATAGGGTAAAACTGATATTGAGGATGACGTTCTAAATGACGATACATGAGTATATAACGCCAATAACCGATTTTTTCGGAAAGATAAACAGCGTAAATAATCCATTCAGGTTTAAAAAAAGTATAAACACGATGTTTTGTGAGATAACCTAAATCAAGGGAAATATTAAAATCACTCATTGCCTTATTGATAAAACCCGCATGACGTGCCTCATCCCTTGCCATTAAATGAAAAATCTCTGCTAACATGGGGTTACGATCTTTCAATTGACGAGATAATTCTTTAAACAGAATAAAACCCGAAAACTCTGAAGTACAAGACCTTTCTAAAAAGTCAATAAAAGCAGTACGAGTTTTTTCATCAATATTGTTCCAGTCTTTTTCAAAATCTTCGTCTCTGACGAAATGATGACGATTATAGTCATTTTTCATCTCTGCAATCATTGCCTTTAATTCTTCCTCTTGACTAGACAAATCCATATTTGCCATAGCATCAAAATCCGTAGTGTAGAATCTAGGGGTTAAAAGAGTTTCTTTAACGGCGGTTTTCTTAATGGGTTTAATTGCTACTGCGGTCATCTTCTTATTATCGCTTTATAGTTATATTTCTTTTTTATAATTTAAGTGATCAGATTGGTGATTGGCAAGAATTGTTACATTACTTAACCTTATTAGGGGGCTCTGAAAAAGTCTTTTGATGGGGGTAGGGCAAAGGGCAAAGGTTTTAATGGTTTTGATTTTTGCGATCAGATTTTGTAACTGTATAATACTACTCTGTTTTTTGAGCAAAAATTCCTAAAACTAAGCACTTTTAAATTAATTTAACGATGCTCCAAGGCTTGATTTTAATAGTTTTCTGATTTATTCACCAAACTCTAATTAGACATCAATATTTTTTATTACTTTACTGAGTATAAAGATCAAACCTTCCCACTTCTCGATCGAACTTTTTATAAAGGAATGTAAAGAAAAACTACGGATTACCGTAAAGATTAACGTAAGACTAGGTAAAAGAGCCTAGTTTCGTGGTAAAAACAATAAAGAGTGTTTTTTGCACACTGTCATTATCTTTTTCATATTTCTTTTATAATCTCACTTAACAGGAGTTTACAACTTAATGTTTACAAACGTAAAATCCGCCGTTCGTCATATCGCACCCGAAAATTTACAAGGACGTGCTTTAATGAAGGTGGTTTATGTGTTGTTAGAAGCACAATATCAAAGTTCTATCACTGCCGCCGTTAAAGCCATTAACGCCCATAATCCCAACTTGGCGATCGAAGTAAGTGGTTATCTTATCGAGGAGTTACGAAGTCCAGAAAACTACGAAGAATTTAAGAAAGACGTATCCGAAGCCAATATCTTCATTGCGTCTCTTATTTTCATCGAAGACTTAGCCCAAAAAGTTGTGGATGCCGTTACCCCTCACCGTGATAATCTTGATGCGGCGGTGGTTTTCCCCTCCATGCCTGAAGTAATGCGTCTCAATAAAATGGGTACTTTCAGTATGGCACAACTTGGACAGAGTAAGAGTGTCATCGGGGAGTTTATGAAGAAGCGTAAACAAAAAAATGGAGCAGGTTTTGAAGATGCCATGCTCAAATTATTACGCACCCTACCCACCGTTTTAAAATATCTCCCTGTGGAGAAAGCCCAAGATGCACGCAACTTCATGTTAAGTTTTCAGTATTGGTTAGGAGGCAACGCTGATAACCTCGAAAACTTCTTCTTGATGTTAGCGGATAAATACGTTTTCACTGGGGAAAAATCTCTACTCAGCAACCGTGAATATAACGAACCAGTAGTGTATCCAGATATGGGTATTTGGCATCCCCTCGCCCCGAAAATGTTTGAAGACATCAAGGAATATCTTAACTGGTATAATAACCGTGATGACATCAATGATGACTTAAAAGACCCTCTTGCACCTACCATTGGTTTAGTGTTGCAACGTACTCACCTTGTTACTGGTGACGATGCCCACTATGTGGCAATGTTACAAGAATTTGAATATCGTGGCGCTCGTGTTATCCCTATCTTTGCAGGAGGTTTAGACTTCTCCAAGCCCGTTGATGAGTATTTCTTAGATAAAGCAGTCGCAGGAGTTGAGCCGTTACCCATCGTTGATGCTGTAGTATCTTTAACGGGATTTGCCCTTGTAGGCGGTCCTGCAAGACAAGATCATCCGAAGGCGATCGAATCCTTGAAACGTCTGAATCGCCCTTATATGGTGGCTTTACCGTTGGTATTCCAAACTACCGAAGAATGGGAAGAAAGCGATCTCGGTTTGCATCCGATCCAAGTAGCACTACAAATCGCTATCCCTGAGTTAGACGGTGCGATCGAACCTATCATTTTATCAGGGCGTGATGGTAATACAGGTCGATCGATCACTTTACAAGACAGGGTAGAGGCGATCGCAGGACGCGCTTTAAAATGGACAAATTTACGCAAAAAGCCTAAAATTGACAAAAAATTAGCGATTACCGTCTTTAGCTTCCCTCCCGATAAAGGAAACGTGGGTACAGCCGCTTATTTAGACGTTTTCGGCTCAATTCACGAAGTATTAAAGGGCATGAAAAACAACGGCTATGACGTGCAAGACGTGCCAGAAACCGCCAAAGAATTGATGGAGATGGTGATTCACGATGCCCAAGCTCAATATTCTAGCCCCGAATTAAACGTTGCTTATCGCATGAGTGTGGAAGAATACGAGCGTTTAACCCCCTACTCCAAAAAATTAGAAGAAAACTGGGGCGCACCTCCGGGGCATCTTAACAGCGATGGACAAAATTTGTTAATCTACGGTAAAGAGTTTGGTAATGTCTTCATTGGTGTACAACCAACCTTCGGTTACGAGGGCGATCCCATGAGATTACTTTTCTCTCGATCGGCTTCTCCTCATCACGGTTTTGCCGCTTATTATACCTACCTTGAAAAAATTTGGGGTGTGGATGCTGTATTGCATTTTGGAACACACGGCTCATTAGAATTTATGCCGGGTAAACAAATGGGGATGTCTGGAGACTGTTACCCTGATAGCCTCATCGGTAATATTCCCAATATTTACTACTACGCCGCTAACAACCCCAGTGAGGCAACCATTGCGAAACGCCGTAGTTATGCCGCCACCATTTCTTATTTAACCCCTCCTGCGGAAAATGCTGGACTTTACAAGGGTTTAGAGGAATTAAGCGAGTTAATCGGCTCTTATCAGAGTTTAAAAGATAGTGGGCGCGGTGTGCAAATTGTCAATACTATTGTGGACAAAGCTCGTATTTGCAACCTTGATAAAGACATCCCCGAAATTGCTACTCCTGAAGGGCAAGAACCAGATTTATTCGACTCTAGCACTCTATCACAGGACGATCGAGATCAGATCGTGGGTTCAGTGTATCGCAAGTTGATGGAAATTGAATCTCGTTTGTTACCCTGCGGATTGCACGTTATCGGTAAACCTCCCACTGCGGAGGAGGCGATCGCAACCCTTGTTAATATCGCTAGTTTAGACAGAGAAGACGAGGGTATTTTAGCCTTAACTACCATTATCGCTAATAGTATCGATCGAAAAATTGAAGAAATTTACCGCAATGCTGATAAAGGAGTTTTAGCGGATGTGGAATTATTACAAAACATCACCGAAGCCACTCGATCGGCAGTAAGAGCCTTAGTAGAGGAGCAAATCAACGCAGAAGGGCGAGTTTCCTTCGTTTCCAAGCTCAACTTCTTCAATATGGGCAAAAAAGAACCTTGGGTAGCCAAATTACACGAATTAGGTTATACCAAAGTTGATGAAAAAGCCTTAAAACCCCTCTTTGAATACCTCGAATTTTGCTTAGAGCAAGTTTGCGCCGATAATGAATTAGGTGGATTACTCAAAGCCCTTGAGGGAGAATATGTACTACCCGGACCCGGAGGCGATCCCATCCGCAACCCCAATGTATTGCCAACTGGTAAAAATATTCATGCCCTCGATCCTCAAAAAATCCCTACTTTGGCGGCAGTACAATCCGCTAAAATCGTTGTGGACAGACTATTAGAGCGTCAAAAGATCGACAACGGAGGAAACTATCCAGAGACGATCGCCTGTGTATTATGGGGAACGGATAACATCAAAACCTATGGCGAATCATTGGCACAAATTATGTGGATGATTGGGGTTAAACCCGTGCCTGATGCTTTAGGGCGCGTCAACAAACTCGAATTAATTCCCTTAGAAGAATTAGGCAGACCTCGTATTGACGTAGTGGTTAACTGTTCGGGCGTATTCCGTGATTTATTCATCAATCAGATGAATTTACTCGATCAAGCCGTCAAGAAAGCCGCCGAAGCAGACGAACCTTTAGAGATGAACTTCGTTCGTAAACACGCTTTAGCACAGGCTGAAGAAATGGGCATTAACTTACGTCAAGCGGCAACCCGTGTCTTTTCTAATGCTTCTGGTTCATATTCCAGTAACGTTAACCTAGCGGTAGAAAATAGCAGTTGGGAAGAAGAGCAAGAATTGCGGGATATGTACTTAAACCGTAAATCTTTTGCTTTCAACTCCGATAATCCGGGAGTAATGGACGAAAACCGAGCTATGTTCGAGAAATCCTTGAAAACTGCTGATGCAACCTTCCAAAACCTCGATTCTTCCGAGATTAGCTTAACGGATGTATCCCACTACTTCGACTCTGATCCGACCAAAGTTGTGGCAAGTTTGCGCGACGACGGCAAAAAACCATCTGCATATATCGCAGACACTACCACTGCTAACGCTCAAGTGCGTACCTTATCGGAAACCGTGCGTTTAGATGCGCGTACCAAATTATTAAATCCCAAATGGTACGAAGGTATGTTATCTCACGGCTACGAAGGGGTAAGGGAATTATCTAAACGCCTTGTAAATACTATGGGCTGGAGTGCCACCGCCGACGCTGTGGATAACTGGGTTTATGAAGACACCAACACCACCTTTATTCAAGATGAGGAAATGTGTAAACGATTAATGGATTTAAACCCCAACTCATTCCGCCGTATGGTAAGCACTTTACTCGAAGTTAACGGGCGTGGTTACTGGGAAACCTCAGAGGAGAATATCGATCGATTACAGCAACTGTACCAAGAAGCGGAAGATCGCATCGAAGGCATTGAGTAATCATTAACTTTTTAATAAAATCATCAAAAGGTGGGCTAAATGCTCACCTTGTTACTGTTTAATAATAAAATCATTACTCAAATGAATGATTAAATATAGTAAAATCTTTTTTAAATTATAAGGGTGGAGGCGATAAAGGCACTCAACAAAGCGATATAAAAAAGGCAATTCAATTATGGGAGGATTATCGAAATGAAGTTGAAAAATTTTTACGAGACTTTTAAAGATGATTTAATGGATAAAGAATTTGTCATCGGTTATTTGGAAGACGCACTCGAAGAAGGAGGAGTTTCATTGTTTCTCTCGGCTTTGGAAGACGTAGTTATAGTAAATCAAAAGCGCTTAGATACCCAAATATTTAAAGATTTTCTTAATAATCCTAAGCCAGAAATGTCTCTTGTTTTTAAAGTATTAAATTTACTAGGTTTAACTATAAACTTAAGAGTAAAATGCTAAATATGGTTAGTTAAATGAGGTAAAAAAAGATAAAACTCGATCGAACCACCCCATAAACTCGATCGAACCACCCCATAAACTCGATCGAACCGAACCAAACCGAAACTAATCCATGAAAATAATTTATAATAAGCTAACAAAATAATCGGAGGTAGTCGTAATGGTAGCCCAATTAATCAAAAACCAAACAAATTTATACGATACTGATTATAATCTTTGGATATTAGAAACCGTTAAAAAACTAGAAAATCGTGATTTCCATTCCGTTGAGTGGGAGAATTTAATTGAAGAGGTATTAGATTTGAGTAAAAAAGAGAAAAGAAAACTTCAAAGTCTTCTTAAAAAGTTAATTGAACACTTACTAAAATTAACATATTGGGAATCTGAATTAGAAAGAAATCGAAATCATTGGAGAAGAGAAATTCGCAATTTTCGTCAACAAATACAAGAAGAATTAATCGATAGTCCGAGTCTAAAAGTTTATATGATAGAAATTTTTGACGAGTGTTATCAGAAGGGAAGAAGATTAGCTTCCGATGCTTCGGGATTACCTCTTAATACCTTCCCCGAAAAGCCTGAGAGCTTCTGCGGTGCCTTCGGCAACGCACCTCTTGAACAAATCCTCGATGAAAACTGGCTTCCTTAAATCGTCACAAAAATTAACCAAAAGCTCGATCGAACTCTCACCGATATAGGATAACTTAAAAGATAGTTAATTGTTACTCAAGAAACTAATGAACACCGCCTTAATTTGTGGCATATCAGGACAAGACGGAGCTTATTTAGCTAAACTATTATTAGAAAAAGGTTATAATGTTTGGGGAACTTCCAGAGATGCTCAAATATCCCACTTTCGTAACTTAGAATATTTAGGCATTAAAGACAAAGTTAATCTAACTTCATTGGGTTCTCGATGTTGGTTTTGGGGAAGATAATCTCAGAGGATGTGTGGGTTATAGTGCAGAAAATTTAGCTGTAATTCGACATCTAGCTTTAAATCTCCTTACC
>NZ_JBLZFY010000037.1:0-36547 GCF_050753365.1 Geminocystis sp. CENA526 | reverse complement strand
GATCGAGATGAGAACGCTAGTAAAAATATTAGAGAGGAAGGCATCAGAATTATACAAACGGATGGAATAGCCGTTTCTGCATCTGGAGGCACTGTAAGACCAAAAGGCGGACGTAAATCGGTCTTGAGGCATGAGCCTGTGAAAGATGAAGCCTACACTATACCGCTAGGTTAGTGTTAGTAGTTCACAATAATAGAATACAACCACAATACGCTTGAATCTTTTGAAATTTAGTCGCTTTAGCCGACTTGTGCTATAAGCCAAGAAATAAATTTCATGGCGAGTTATGAGTTGAAACCATTATCCCAACGTGTAATTCATTACACGTCTAATAGCTATCGTTCAATAAATTTAACTTAATTTTCCTGAAAAATACAACAATTTTTAATAATAATTGATTTGCTATAAAAAACTTTTAAGTTTCTATTAATTAACAAGAATAATTGGTACAGAAGCCCTTTCTAATACCCCTTGAGAAATTGAACCCATAAACAATTCATCGACAGAATTATAAGTATGTTTCCCCATAATAATTTCTGTGACTTGATATTCTTCGGCTATGCGCAAAATTTCTTCAGTTATAACCCCCGCAGTGATAATTATTTGATAATTAATATCCATTAAAAATTGTTGGATTGTTGTCTCTATCTCTCTTAAAATTTCTGGATTTTCTTCATCGTTGACGTGCAGAATTATCACCTCACTATCACTTTTTCTAGCTATTTCTGCGGTTTTGAGCAAAATGTCTCTCAAAGTTGCATCCGTAGGAATAGGAGTTAATAAGATACTTTTTTGAGTAACATTAATTTTCGTAGCATCCACTTCCCCTTTTTCTAACAATTTCGGAGCAAAAGTTGGAATCCCCCATGCGCCTAGGGGTGCAGTTATTAAAATAGATAATGCCGCTATAGCTAAAATAGTTTCTCCTCCCTCAATGCCTTGTGCCAAAGGAATACCCCCTATAGCCGCTTGTACTGTAGCTTTAGCACAATTACCCGGTAATAAAAATAAACGCTCTTTCCATGTCCAATTACTACCCCATGTGGACAAAAACCAACCTATACCACGTCCTATTAACGTTCCGATCGATAATAATAACACACCAAGTAAAAAGTAATTTTCTAAAACATCTAAGGGAATAGTTGCCCCTAAAAGTACGAATAAAATAATTTCTGCGACAGTCCATAAATTATCAAAACCCTTCCTCAAATTTCGAGCTAGAGGAGGAGAAAATTGAATCAAAAAAAACCCCATTGCCATCACCGCTAAATAACCAGAGAAAAAAGGATAAATTTCGGCACTAACCACCAAAAACAACGCCATAACCACCGTAATTAAAATATCTTGGGTACTGTTTTGAGTCCAATTTTGTCGCCGTAACAAGGATACTAATATTTTTGCCGTTACCCAACCCATAACAACCCCTAAACAGATTTGTATAATTATCTGAAAAGGTAATAATTGTAAAGAAGTGAGATGAATATTGCCTAAAGTGAATCCTTCTGTGGTATTAGTCAAAAAAGCTAATAATAAACTAAAAACTAACAATAACATCACATCCGATAAAGCACTCCCCGTTAAAATCGCATCACTGATGCCTTTTTCTACACCCCACCCCAAACTCTTTAACCGCAACATACCCGGTACAATTACGGCAGGAGATTCAGCTCCAATAATACACCCTAATAATAAACCCGTAGCAAAATCAAAATTTAATAACCACATCGAAACAAACGCCACTACGATCGATTCACCACCAGCAGGTAAAAAACCCAAACGGAGGGCAACTGTACCCTGTTGAGATAGTTTTTGAGCATCTAATCCTAATCCTGCCTTCATCAGAATAACCATGACAGCAAAAAGACGAAAAGAATCTGCTGATTCTAGTACGGTTTCACTTAGAATATTAGAAACTTGTGAGCCTAAAATGATACCAATTACAATCATTCCTACCAAAGGAGGTAACTTTAATCTACGGGCAATTTGCCCCGCAAAAAAGCCCATAAATAAAATCCAGATTAAGCCTAAAATCATAAAGATATTATATTTAACTACAAAATTAAAATTAATATAGTAAATTTATCCCAAATTCTCATAATTACTTAAAATTAATAAGTATTTTTTGTTTTCCCTTACTCTAATTATCAATTACTTACCTAGATGAATAAGTATATTCTTACTTTTTGCTCTTTGATTATTTCCTATCATAGTTTTACCCTTAGTGCTGTTGGTGAATCTCAAATATATAGCCCGATTCCATTACAACCAAATCAACTAATTTCTGACACTCTTTCGAGTGATGATATTCCTACAGGAGAAGGCGGTTTTGCCAAGGATTATACTATTTTTTTGAATAAAGGGGATCAAATTGCGATCGATGTGATGTCAGAGGATTTTGATACAGTGGTAATGCTAATTGCTGAAGATGGTACAACTGTAGCAGAAAATGACGATGCCCCTGATCATGATAGTAATTCCCTTCTTTTTACCCGTATTGCAGAAACAGGACGTTATACCATTCGGGTTAGAGCATTTGGGGCGGTAGGAAATGGTAAATTTACCATTCAATTAACGAAATTACAACCTATTGTTAATTAGAGGTGATGAAAAATAGGACTTACACACTTTTAACAATATTCTGTCATTCCGAGAGTAGCGAAGGAATCTCAATCCTTTGATTTTTGGTACAAGTGCGTAACTTCTAAAAAATAGACTAACAGATAGAAAATTATCATATTTTTGACTTTATTATTTATGCAATACTTTAAATTATAAACAACAATATTATGGATATTTCAGAAAAAGCCAAAAAAGTTGTTGCTTCCTCCGTTGCTGGTTTAGCCTGAATTATTCATGAACAAAAAATCAAAACTAAAAAAGCAGAAATTGAGATTGAGATTAAGGATTCCCCATTAAAAAAGCAAAAAAATTATTATAGCAATCCGTTATGAGTTGTGAGAATATGATCCCCCCCTAGCCTTAAATAAAGGGGGAATTTAGTTTAAATTTCTCATAAATGATTCCTGATTGCTATAATTTAACGGTATTGTGGTGGACAATAGGGAGAATTTTCGCAGGGAAAAGTGTTAATTACATTGATCATTTGATATAAACGACTAAATTTTCTCGGTTGTAAATAAAAGCCTATTTGGGGTAAAGAAATATTCCCTTCTTTTGGTTTTTTGGGAGTAGGTATTAACTCAATTTTTTCTTTGATTAAGATGTCTTGAAATTCGATATTTAACCTTTCAATTTGTTCCTTAGTTAAGTCATAATTAACTTTAACAACAAATAAATCTTTCACATAACGACAGGAATGATAGACTCGATAAAATTGTTGAATAGTCTCACAAGCCGTCTGAATATTATCGGTAATAGTATAAATTTGTGTATCTTCGGGTTGTATATAACCTCCTGCTAAAAGATGCTCACAAATATAATTATGCCAACTATGCCAATAATTTCCGTCTGGTTTATCCATCAAGACTAAGGGAATAGGAGGTTGTCTTCCCGTCTGACATAGGGTAATGGTTTCAAATGCTTCGTCTTGTGTACCAAAACCACCGGGGAATAGTACGATCGCATCACTTTCTTTTAAAAAGAATAATTTACGGGTAAAAAAGTACTTAAATTTAATTAATTTAGGATCATTTTGGATATAAGAATTAGCACTTTGTTCAAAGGGTAATTTGACGTTTAAACCAAAAGAATTATTAGCGGTAGCTCCTTTATTTCCTGCCTCCATAATACCTCCACCAGCTCCCGTTAAAACCATATATCCTAATGTTGTCACCACATGAGCAAATTCTTCTGCTAGTTGATATTCAGGGTTTTCGATCGAAGTTCTAGCCGAGCCAAAAATGGTAATTTTGCGACAATGACGATACTCGGAAAAAATACTAAATCCTTTTTCTAAATCCTTTAAAGTTGCACTTAAAATCTTCCATTCTAAAGAATCAAGTTTATCTTTTTGAACAATTTTTATAAAAGTTTTTAAAGATTTACTTAACCATTTATTACCACTATATTCAGGAAGATTAGATAATATTTCCTCCAGATTTAAAGCAGAATTGATTACATTTTTCTGTTTCAATAAAGACATTTTGCCTCCCATAAAAAATCCCACGTCACAAAAATAGTTAACGTGGGGTAACGTAATATGTTTAAGATTTCTTAAAGATGCTTTTCCAAAGTGTTAGAAAGAGTAGTTTTAGGCACTGCACCTACTACCATTTCTAATTTTTGTCCACCTTTAAAAACCATCAGGGTAGGAATACTACGAATCCCATACTGACTTGCGATTTGAGGATTTTCGTCGGTGTTTAGTTTAACGACTTTGACTTTACCTTCGTATTGTTGCGCGATTTCTTCGACAACAGGTGCTACCATGCGACAAGGACCACACCAAGGTGCCCAAAAATCAACCAATACTGGTAATTCACTATCTAATACGACTTCTTTAAAATCCGCTTCTTTTACTTCTGTCACTTCCGACATTTTACTTTATTCCTTAAACTAGATTATTTGCATTTTAGATACTATCAGATTTTACCATAGCAAATAATGGGATTCTTGCTCTCAATTATTTCTATAAGTTTACAAATACGGGTTTAGTTTCAAGAGTTACAAGTTCTGGTAAGCTAGATCAAAGTCTCCCATTAACTTCAGAATTAAATCTATTTCAAAATCATTAAGGTTTCTGATCAAGAACCAGAGGAGTGCGTTCTGTTAAAATTGGAAAACTGAGAAAAAATCAAAAGAAAATGATTTATGTTATTAATAAATAAGGATAAAATAAAGGTAATTACTGAATGTTTAAAAATAAACTTTCAAGAAATTTATCTCGATCGATTGAGTCAGTTAATTTTATTTGGTTCACAGGCAAGGGGTGATGCTCAACCTGATTCAGATATTGATCTTTTAGTAGTGTTAAAGGGAGAAGTTAACCCTGTAGATGAGATTAATAGAAATAGTTATTTTATTAGTGAGTTATGTTTAGAATTTGATGCTTTAATTAATTGTTTTTATCTATCTGAATTACAATTACAAGAAGATAATAAACCTCTTATTAAGAATGTAAAAAAAGAGGGTATTATTTTATGAATTGAAGATTATTTAATGGTTTATTAGACATCTCCAGAAATGAAAAATTAAATCAATTTAGATATTGAAATCGTTAAATTAATATAGTTTATAGTCATTTTCAATCGGGTAAAAATAATTATTGGAGAAGTCTATTGGTGAAAATCATTATCTCGCAAAGAAATAAATTTCATTGCTAATAGCGTAACTCTACTAAAGTGAGTTAATTTGAGCCAAAAATATTCAGATTTATAAGTTAGAGAAATCTTATCACGATCGAGCTAAGACTTTTTTAGCTTTTGGATGTGAAATTTAAAATTGGTGTTCATCATTCCACAAAAAATCATCAAAGATAAAATCACATTTTTAAAGTCGCTTTAGCAGACTTTTGCTATTAGCTTCGTCAATTTATTGCGAAGCGATTTTTTGTTGTTAAATATGAAATTAATGTATTTTCCTTACAGTTTAGCTAAGTTTAATCACGGGGTAATTTTTATGGGTTAATTTATCTGTTTTTAAATCTTTAGCAGTGATTAATAATCGTTTATTTCCGTCTATGGAAAATTCCACTTGAAAACATTTTTCTCCTTTTTTCACAGAAGTATTAGTAGTTAAAAAAGTCGGGGATTCTTCATTCATCCAAAAATAACTCCTCTCCTCTTGCTTATCGGGAGTCAAGGCACTTAAACGGGCTGAACCATTGGGATCAAATACCAATTCAATGTTATTATTACTGTTACTCTGATACTGTTGTCCTAACTCGAAAATCGCCAATCCTAAATGTTTTTGGTCATCATGGGATGCTTTAATGGTTAAACGGGCAATGTTTTCTGTCGGATAATTTGTTCCTCTTTTCACGAGGATACGATAATCATAATCCCCTTTTTCACTATTAAAATATCTAAGAGCGTAATCGTGTTGAATGTGATCATAAAAATCTACTCCAGCCACAAAAGCCGCCGCCCCCCTTGCCACTGCATCGAGGGGATTCGATAACATAACTTTATCTCTGCCAAAAATCCGCTTGAGAGTGCGTTGAATAGCCGGTATTTGACTACTACCGCCCACGGTTAACACTGCTTTGATGTTATCTTCGGTGTAACCCCTATCCCTTGCATCATTTAACGCCCTTCTAATAGCTCGATCGATGTCCGTAAATGCGCCATTTTCCTCTAAAATATCTTCTAGTAAGCTACGACTAAATTCAGCGCCAATAATCCCCCCCGTGTTAGGGTTAAGAATAGTTATATCGGCGGTTTCCTGTTGGGATAGACGAATTTTTGCTTGTTCACATTCTACTAAAATTGAGCCAGATAATTGTAAAATCTCCTCGTCACTGTCTTGGTACTCTGTTTGTCTCAAAACTTCACTATATAACCATTGATCGATCGTAGCACCACCGAGATTACATCCAGCTTTACCCAAAACACGACAACGACGAGTAGAGGAGATGTCTTCTTCTTCGATTAACACCACTGCTATATCTAATGTGCCTCCTCCAAAATCAAAGATTAAATAGACATCCCCTGCTTGAATATTTGCACCATAACCCAAAGCGGCGGCGGATGCTTCATCAATTAAGCGGAAACGAGACATTCCTGCGGTTTGTGCCACTTCTGTTAACCAGTTTTCGTAGTCTTCAAAGGCTTCCACTGGCACGGTAAAGGCGATTTCTTCGTTACCGATATTCAATTCTTGGGTGGCAAAAATTAACAGAGTGGAAAGAAAGTCTTTTCCTGCGTTTTGATAAGATATTTGTTTCCCGTGAATTTTGCGTTTAATGGGGCTACGATTAGCGATATAACGTTTTACCCATCGGAAGGTAGAATCATTTTTTTCGAGGTTGCGTTGTCTGACTTGTTGCCCTAACCAACGGCGATTATCATTGCTGTAGTGGATGAGGGAAGGAATTATGGAAATTCGCTCTTTTCCTTGTTGATAATAACTACCGTAGTCGGAAAGATGGAATGATTTACCCTCGCCGATGGTTTCATCCCATATTGCTATGATTGTATTTGATGTGCCGAAATCGATGGCAATTCTTCCAGACATTTAATCTATAATTGTTGAATAATTGAGCTAATTTTATTTTATAGAAGAATTTAAACCATGAGTCAAGTTATTACTAAAGACAATATTATCATAGAAGAAGTTAAAAATCTCACGGAGGAGCAACTAGATAAAGTTTTAGAATTTATCGAATTTTTACACTATCAAGATAATAATAAACAAAAAAAAGAAAAATGGTTAAAGATAGTAGAAGAAAACGGGAATAAAAAAGAAATATCTTTTGCTGAAGATGCTAAAGAATTTATCGGATGTGTGGAGGGGGATGAAAATTTATCTCAATTAAAACAAAAGTTAAAAAGAGTTAAACAAAATGAAATCTTAAAAGTTTAATTTACTGAAAAACATCGAGAAAAAATAAAGATGATTAGCAAAAATATTATTATTGATGCAGGAAGTCTAGTTGCTTTATTGAATAAAAAAGATCACTTTCATTCATGGGCAAATCAAGAAGCTAATAAGTTATCACCTCCTTTTTTAACTTGTGAAGCAGTAATTACAGAAGCCTGTTTTTTATTGCACGATGTTTATAAAGGGGAAGATGCTGTTATGACATTAGTGAAAATGGGCAAAATTCAGATTCCTTTTCAATTCAGTGAGGAAGTAAATTCCATTCAAGAATTGATGAAACGTTATCAATCTGTGCCGATGTCTTTTGCTGATGCTTGTGTGGTAAGAATGGCTGAATTAATACCAAATAGTAAGGTTTTTACTGTGGATAGTGATTTTTATATTTACCGCAAAAATCGGCGAGAAATGATAGATTTAATTATACCTAATTAATAAGGGCTAAAGCCCTCACTACAAACTTTTTATTCTATGAATTTTTGGACGATCGATCTCTTTAATACCTGATTTTGATAGCTAATTCCGACTATTTTAATGATAACTTTATCTCCTATATTAATCTCCACATTACTATTCAAAGATTGATGATAATTAGGCTCAAAATTCGTTACTTCTCCCACTTCACCAATAAAGGTTAAACCCTCTTTTTCAAACACATTTATTAAACGCTTAATGACAAGAAAAATATCTTCAGGTTTAACAGGTTTTGCTTCTACTTCTAATAAATATTTTTGCGTAATTAATTGACTTAAAGAAGATGCTATCTCACTAAAATTTTTTTGCTTTTCTGAAGTAATTTTACTCTCTAATTGTTGGAACTCTTTTTGCTGTTGTAAGTTCAATTCTATCTGTAAATTATTAACAGTATTTTCTTTCTCTTTTAGTTCTAATTTTAACTGTTGTAATGCTGTTTCTAAAGTAAGAATTCGATCGAAGGATTCATCTGAAGAAATAGCCTGAGAATTAGAAGATGAAAATAATTGTTTAAGCCAGTTAATCATAAGATTTGAATTAAAATTTAAAAGCATAGGAATTAGATATTGCACGTCAAAATATAAATAACAATTTAGACAACATTATTGCTTATCACAAATTCTCTGTTATATCACAATAAATTTCCCATTCTATATGTTCATTCTTGGGTTAAAGTTTGGCAAATTGGGCGCTAATAAAAGGGATGATGTCACGGTTTTTACTGTTTTCTTTCCCCTCAGTAAATACTATCAACAGATAGGGATTTCGATCGAGCATTTCAATATAGGCGCAATCGTGGCGTACCGTAGAAGTCCATCCTGCTTTTGACCATAAACTACTATCATTAGGTAAACTTTGCCCTAAAAAGCCATTAACTTGATTTTCCTCCTCCCCTTCTGATAAGGTTTTGCCCGTAACATTCCTTTTAAGTAAATCCATCATTTTTTGAGACGCAGTAGAAGACACTGCCACTCCGCCGATAATACTATGAAGTAATCTCGCCACCGCATTAGTGGTTAACATATTGCGATTCTCGTATATTTCCCCTAAAAACATCTTTTCTCTACCATAAGCTCCATCACACCATGTTTTTTGATTAACATTAATAGTGGCTAATTCTTCCCACCCCAAAGATTGATAATAACGATTAACAATATTTCTTTGATACTTCCATGTTTCAAAAGGTCCGATCGACAACTCCACCCCCGAAGTAGTACCACTGAGCATATCCACAATATAACTGGTAGCATCATTACTAGAGTCCACAATCATATCTTTAATAGCGCGATTCAACTCAGGAGATTCGCTAATCATGCCTCCTTGCAACCATTCATAAATAGCAACTAGATAGAATAACTTAACCACACTAGCGGGGTAAATTTTTTCATCTCCTCGATAACTAAAACCTTGTAAGGGATATTGCCAAAATTCTTGAGAAGATAAAGCGCCTCCAGTATTAACAATAACAGGCTCATCATAAACAATCCACGTTAAGGCAATCTGATTTTTCGCAAGGCTTGGAAATTCTTGCCATGTGGCATTTAAAATATTTTGCGCCTTCGCTGTGAGAGTGTCGTTAGTAGAGAAAAAAACCATATTGAATGTCATCAATGATTTTGTTGATAAAATAAATCCTAATATAAAACTTGACAAAAATATAGTTATGATAATTAGTCAGTGCTGAAAAAGTCTTTTGCCTTTTGCCTCTCTACTTATCAGTAAACTGAGATGCGTTCTAGCTTAACCAATTTCTTAACAACTTTGGCGGTTTACCTTAATTCTCAATTCCTAATTCCTTAGATGACGCAAGAATCTATTATCATAAGTAAAGTATTCTTATATGAAAAATTAAATTAACGTGAGTCAGACTAACTTAGAATTTTTAGCCGATACAGATCCAGCTATTGCAGAGATTATTGCTAACGAGTTACAACGTCAAAGAGGACATTTAGAATTAATTGCTAGTGAAAATTTTACCTCCCCTGCTGTTATGGCGGCTCAAGGTTCGGTATTAACCAATAAATATGCGGAAGGTTTACCGGGTAAACGTTATTATGGTGGTTGTAAATTTGTTGATCAAGCGGAAGATTTAGCGATCGAACGAGCAAAACAGCTATTCGGGGCGCAAATGGCGAATGTTCAACCCCATTCGGGCGCTCAGGCAAATTTTGCGGTATTTTTGACCCTTCTTAAGCCGGGTGATAAAATTATGGGGATGGACTTGTCTCACGGTGGACATTTAACCCATGGTTCACCCGTTAACGTTTCGGGTAAATGGTTTGAAGTGTGTCAATACGGGGTTAGCAAGGAAACCGAACAATTAGACTATGATCAAATCAGAGAATTAGCCTTAAAAGAACGCCCTAAACTCATCATCTGCGGTTATTCAGCTTATCCTCGCACGATCGAATTTGACAAATTCCGTGCCATTGCTGATGAAGTAGGCGCATACTTATTAGCGGATATTGCCCACATTGCAGGTTTAGTGGCTACTGGTTTACACCCTAATCCCGTGCCTTATTGTGATGTTGTAACTACGACAACTCATAAGACATTAAGAGGACCTAGAGGCGGTTTAATCCTCACCAGAGACGAGGAATTAGGCAAACAGTTAAATAAAGCTGTATTTCCCGGTACTCAAGGAGGACCTCTTGAACACGTTATCGCCGGTAAAGCCGTCGCCTTCGGAGAAGCCTTAAAACCTGAATTTAAAACCTACTGTGAACAAGTTATCCTTAACTCGAAAACTTTAGGAAATCAATTAGTAAGTCGTGGCTTTAAGTTAGTTTCTGGCGGTACAGATAATCACCTTAACTTAGTGGACTTGAGATCGATCGGCATGACAGGTAAACTAGCAGATCAATTATTAGGTAAAACTAGCATCACCGCTAATAAAAATACCGTCCCCTTCGATCCTGAATCACCCTTTGTTACCAGTGGACTGCGTTTAGGTTCTCCTGCGGAAACCACCAGAGGCTTAAAAGAAGCAGAATTTATCGAAGTAGCCAATATCATCGCCGATAGACTATTAAATCCAGATGATGAAGGGGTAAGATTAGATTGTATCAAACGAGTGGAAACCCTGCTCGATCGATTCCCCTTGTATCCTCATTTAAGAATCCCCGTACCTGCTTTCGCATAAATAGGTTTACCTGATGGTATTTTGATGGGGATAGTGAATAGTGAATAGTGAATAGTTAATAGTGAATAGTGAATAGTGAATAGTGAATAGTGAATAGTGAATAGTGAATAGTTAATTGTTAATAGTTAATAGTTAATTGTGAATAGTGAATAGTTAATTGTGAATAGTGAATAGTTAATTGTGAATAGTTAATAGTTAATAGTTAATAGTTAATTGTTAATTGTTAATTGTTAATTGTTAATTGTTAAGGAGCGATCGAGAATTTATCGTTACAATTGATTAATGATTTATAATTTCCTGATTCCTTGATGTTATTTACCCATTTTCGTTGTGGAATTGAAATTACTTTACTGGTGATTTTTGCCTTAATTTTAGCTTTTGTGGGGGAAAATCTCCATTTACCCATACCTTGGCTATTGATACCTGTAATTGTAAGTATAATCTGGTCGATCGTCAAAGATAAAAATAGTTTATCTATACCAAAACCCTTTAGTATAATCGGGCAAGGAATTATAGCTATTGTCACCGCCAGTCGTTTTTCTCCTGATGTTTTGACAGGCAGTCAAGAGTATTTTTTGCCCTTAATTATCTGTATTGCTGTCACCAGTATTTTAAGTTTATTCAATGGCTATTTAATTCATAAATTTACAGATATTGACTTTAACACTAGCTTTTTAGGGAGTATTCCGGGGGCGGGGCATAGTTTAGTTGCCATGAGTGAAGAAATGGGTGCTGATGCCATTACTGTTGCTATTTTACAATATCTTAGAATTATAATGGTATCCGTTATTGTGCCTACCATAGTTGGTTTTTTTCATACTTCCTCAAATAGTATTAATTTTGTCTCCCGACATCAATTATTGCCTTCCCTTCCCCTTCCCATAAATCTTCTAATTTTAGCTTTAGTGGCGATATTAGGGGTTAAAATAGGAGAATTATTCAAAATCCCCTCAAATCTTTTTTTAGGGGCTTTTATCAGCAGTTTGCTTTTATTTTCTTTTTTTCCCTACGAAATTATTATTCCTCAATCACTTTTTAGAGGAGGATTATTGTTATTAGGGTTATCGATCGGGGTAAAATTTGAAATACAAACCATGCAAAAATTATTGAAAGCCGTATTATTAGAAATAATTTTAGTTTTGATATTAATTGCCACTTGTTTTGTGGCAGGATATTGGTTTCATCTCGTGACGAAAATTGATACCTTGACGGCGGTATTAGGCTCAACTCCGGGGGGATTAACCGCTATGATGGCTACTGTTATCGAGTTAGGCGGAAATTCTGGTTTTGTCTTAACAATGCAAATGACAAGAATGTTATTAATTTTATTATTAACCCCAATTATCGCTAACTATTTAAAAATTTCTCAAAAAGCATGAAAAAGTTACAATTTCGATCGAAGGTGACTCAAAAGATGATAATTTGAGTTATAAATTAGTTGTAATGGCTTGTACTGGACAAGTAGGAATACATTGCTCACATACCACACAAGTTTGTTGTCTAAACTGTAACTTATAAGTATTGGGATTTAAGGTTAAAGATTCTGTGGGGCAGACTCCCGTACATAGCCCACAATGTACACAAATATCCTCGTCGATCGAAATTTCTCCCGTAGTCAGAGAAACACTGATATTATTGGCTTTCATCCAGTCAATGGCGGCATCAAGCTGATCTATATCTCCCGACAATTCTAATACTAATTTACCTACTTGATTAGGGGCGACTTGTCCTCGTATGATATTAGCGGCAATGTTAAAATCCTTTGCTAATCGATAAGTAACGGGCATTTGTACCACGCTACGAGGAAAGGTTAAGTTTACTCTTTTTTTCATAATATTTAGGGGTTGTTTAAAATCAATGGTTGATACGGGTTGAATAGTATTCAACCCCTACGTTAACAAAAAATCTAAAGCCACAAATCGACATTAGAGGATAGTAAAACTTTTGCCTCTTGCCTTTTGCCTTTTGCCTTTTGTTATAATGTATTATATTTTCGATTTATTATCAATAATCTTATAAAATTTATGACTGAAAATAATACGAATTCTCTTAGTCAAATCCGTAACATTGTTATTGCCATAATTGCCGTCACCCTTGGAGTTTTGTTAGCTTTAAGCTCTAATACTACAGTCAATAGCGAATCCTTAGAATCTCAGGCAAAACAAGCGATTCCCTTAGAAGTAGCAGTTAATAACGGTAAACCCTCCCTTGTGGAATTTTACGCTAATTGGTGTACCAGTTGTCAGGCAATGGCTCAAGATTTAGCTACTTTAAAACAAGAGTTTCAACAAGATGTTAATTTTGTTATGCTTAATGTTGATAATAGTAAATGGTTGCCCGAAGTTTTAAACTATGGTGTTGATGGTATTCCTCATTTTGTTTTTCTTGATAACCAAGGAGGTGCCATCGCATCTACTATTGGAGAGCAACCTTTAAGTATATTTCAAGAAAATTTACAAGCCTTAATTACTCATCAACCTTTACCCTACGCTAATAATAGGGGCAATATTTCCACTTTAAATCCTCAAAATACTATTATAGAGGGTAATAGTGATAATCCCAGAGATCATGGATAATTGAGAATTAAGAATTAAGAATTAAGAATTAATAACTATATTTATGATTAATTATATATTTTTTTATGTCTTTTTTGTTGGATAATTGCTTAATTTTAGTCTGTAAAGGAGCAGAATTTAATGCTGTAAATAAAGGGTTTAACTCAAGACATGATAGATTTCGATCGAACTTAATTAAAGCAACAATTATCACTTTACCCATAGGAATAAATCCCGTAAATCAACGCTTACTAGATTTTAAAAATGAAAACAAATCAGTTTTATTACTAGGCTTAAGTGGCAGTTTATCCCCTAAATATAAAGTAGGAGATGTGGTAATTTATGAAAGTTCTAGTTATCTTGATCATCAACAAAAAATTATAACAAAATATTGCGATCGAGATATGAATAATTGGTTAAAAGATACTTTAAAAGTGCCAATTGTTAAAGGGATTACTACCGATAAATTAATTCATTCTTCACAAGAAAAAGAGCAATTAAATTCATGGGGTGAAGTAGTGGATATGGAAAGTTTTGCTGTGATGAGTAATTTTAAATCCGTATCTGTCGTAAGAGTGATTAGTGATAATTATGATGATAATTTACCGAATTTAAACGATGCTATCACAACCCAAGGCACACTAGATAATTTTAAAATGTCTAGGGTATTTATACAACAACCAATAAAGGCAATAACTTTGATAAAAAATGCCTTATGGAGTTTAAAAAAGCTGGAAAAAGTAAGTCATCAAATTTTTATCTCAAGATAATCGATTTTACAGAGATTTTAAGTGATAACGATCGAAAATTTCAATTAATTCTTGGGGGTGATGAATTAAAAAATCAGGATTATATTGAGTTAAAACCTGTGCCGAATTAAAGCCCCAAGTCACAGCAATCATTTTTATTTTACTTTTTCGGGCAGCCTCAATATCTCTGGTTTCATCTCCGACATAAAATATACTTTCTAAGGGAAAATCATGTTGTTTAATAATTTTTTTTAAAATTCTATCCTTACCAAATAATGTGGAGGCTGAATAAACAAAATCAAAATAAATTTCTAACTTATTATGACTTAAAAACTCTAACACATTTTCTTTTAAATTAGATGTCACAATACCTAATAAAAAACCTTGCTGTTTCAAACTATTTAACATCTCTTTTATTCCCTTAAAAGGTTGAAGATTACCTATTTGTTGATTCAACTCTTTCTTTACTTTTCTTAACAAAAATGGGATTTTATAGGCGGGAATAGAAGATTGATATAAGATGTCTCTGGAGCTTAAATTACTTAATCTAATTATTTCATCTTCTGTCACTCGATCGAACCCATATTCAGGGGCTAAATTATTGCCAATTTCCAATAAAGTATTGCGACTATCAGCAATCGTACCATCAAAGTCGAAGATAATTACTTTTTCTATCATGAAATCATTTATTTTTCGTTATTTAACTTACAATCTAAAACCTAATACTATTAATCATCACAAAACCATGAAGCAACTTCAAGTTATGATTACCTATTACCCACCTTCATCATTATCTTTTCTTTCCTGACTAAGTAAGCCAAGACGCATCTAAGTTGTTGATGATTTTGTTATAAATACTTAAACAAATCTTCCCAGTCTCCTAGTCTCCCAGTCTTACCTTCATCAGTAAATGTAAATGCGTTTTAGCTTATATTTATTTGAGCTTGGGCATTGCGTCGCCACATTGTGGGTTTAATACGGCGTAAAGCTGAACCTTGAAAGCGCTTATTCCATTCTACTTCATCTATCTGCGCTAATTCCATTAACTTAGGATTAAGATTATCAGGATAGGGAAAAAAATCTGTAATATCCGTTACTTTTGCAAATCTTTGATTCCAAGGGCAAACATCTTGACAAATATCACAACCTGCTACCCAACCGTTTAATTTTGAGGCGATTTCAGGGGGTAATTCTGGTTGACGGTTTTCAATGGTATGATAGGCTATACAAAGGTTAGCATTAACCACAAAAGGCTCAGTAATCGCTTGAGTCGGACAAGCATCTATACACCTTGTACAAGTACCACAATGATTAGTATGAACTCGATCGGGTAAAAGTTCAAGATTTGTCAGGATTTCTCCTAAAAACACCCAACTACCATAGTCTGTAGTAATCACATTACCATTTTTGGCAACCCAACCAATTCCTGCCTGTTGCGCCCAAAATTTATCTTGCACGGGTGCAGTATCAACACAATATCTAGCCTGAATTTGCTCATTTTGACTGATTAACCAATGACTCAAAATTTTCAGTTTTTTTGTCATTACTTTATGATAATCCCTACCCCAACCATAGCGAGAAATTTTACCGATGTCGGGGGATTCACTATGTTCATGAGGAGTATAATAGTTTAAGGCTACAGATACGATCGATTTTACCTCAGGAAAGCCCGTGAGAATATCTTGTCTTTTAGGATTATTCATCCACGCCATATCAGCTTGATAACCTTTGTCTAACCATGATTGAAGTCGTTGCTTATTTTCTTGTTGTGTGTCTATATTAAAATCCACCCTAGCAATACCCACTTTATGAAAACCAATATCTAGGGCGTGTTGTTTAACATCTTCACTGGTAATAATTGAATGATTCATAATTTTGACTCAGTTTATTTGAATCCTGCTCCATATTGCCACATATCTCGCCATCGATCGAAATAATATTTTTGTTGAGGGGTGAGATTTTTAGTTAAGGGTTGTAAAGTCTTCGCAAGGGGATATAAACCGCTATAGATGCCCAAATTTGCGTAATGTTTAAGCCAATCGAGGAGAATCGGTAAACCCACTTGAGGTAATAAAGGTAAAACCAACGTGGGATTGACAAGGGGGAGAGTTTTGCTTAATCCCGAAAACTGCACCACATCCTGCAAAAATGGTTTAAGTACATCATCCCCCAACTTATCCATAACCGCAAACACTCCACTCATTAAATCATTGATTTGATTCGGATTTGCTTGGGTATCAATGCCAACACTCATGGTTTTCTGAAATAGCCACGTCACAGATATATTCGGTTGATAGGGTTGAATTAACGCTAAATCCTTACTGGTGAGACTATCACATTGTAAAGCCGATTCGATCGAATTAGTTAGACGAGAAAGATGACGCATCATCGAGCCAAAACCGCCAAAGCTAACAGGGGATTGACTTCCACTACTATCACCCACTGCTAATATTCTATCCCAAGTTAGGTTAACAGGGCTTTGACGATAGGCAGGAAAAAAACCAAACAAAAACCGTTGAAAATCGATCGATTCTAGCTCAATTTGTTGATATTCAGGCAAAAGTCGCAGATATTCAGCCATAAACTCCGTTAAGCTAATTCTGTCAGGGTGTGCATCCACATAACTGAATAAATAAGTCGTGCGTCCATCCTTCGCAGGAAAAGCCTCCCAAAAATATTGACATTGATTTTGAATAGGAGTAAAAGAAGCGATTAAATCTCCTGTTTCATTATTAGTAAATCCCTTACCACAACTACCCACCACTAAACAAACTCCTTCGGGTTTTTGCCCTTGTCTATGCTGTTTGATAATAGGAGAAAAATGCCCCATACTATCAATTAGTAATCTTGTATTTAATGATTGTTTATCGGTGTTAACTATTACCCCATTTTCTTGAACAATAGCATTATTAAAAGCAGTATTTTCTAAAACAATACCGCCAGATTGTAAAAATTTTTCTTGAATTTTAGCGATTAATAATTTAGGGCTAACTCCCACATTTAAAACATCTTTAACCCATAATTCATAACCTTGATAAAAACTTACTCTAGCAGGATTATATTCCGTAAAAATGATTTCTTCTAATTCTTGCTCAGTCAGTAATTCTAACTCTAATAAACAGTGTAATTCATGGCGAGAAATATTCCATTCTTGCTCTCTACCTTGTAAAATACCTTTCTCAATGACAGCGATTTTATAGCCTTTTTTTTGTAAAGTTGTTGCTAAAAATATTCCTAATGTGCCTCCGCAAATTATTACATCAAAATCGAAATTAATTATCTTTTCTTGATTTGTGGTAATAACAGCATTAATATCATTAATATCAGTTCGATCGAGCCTCAGATTATACCACATTTTATCCACGATCGATAATCTAGTTTGCACATCTTCAGGTAAAGAAAAAGCCATAAAATTCCCCTTAATTTTCTTGACAGTAAGTATTAATAGTATTAACTAAATTTTTTTGATTTTGGGATAAATTAAACAATTCTTCCTTATAAAAAATAGCATTTTCAGTATCTTTATTTTGAAAAGCAGTAACAAAATTTCTGGTTAATTGTGCATAATTTTGATAAATATTAGCTAAATCTTGACTATATAATGATAACTGTTCATCACTTATTTTCTGATTTAAAATTGCTTGAGCAGAATCATCAAAACTATTAGCTATTTCTAATATTTGATTAGGCTCATCTATCTCTAAATTAGGCTCTGTTATTTGTGCCAATTCAGTACTAATATTAATAATTTTATTACATTGATTTATTTTAGAATTAAAACATCCTAATAAAATCCAATTTAAACTTATAGTAACTAATAATAATTGACTTTTTTTAATCATATAATTTAACTTTCCCTTTTAACAAAAAGCAAAATCTATATACTTTAAGTATTCTAGTTGGCTTTGTGGGCTACATTTTTGAGAACTATTAATATCAGTATTTTTTAGGCAATAATCAACTAAATTAGGACTTACGCACCTCTGACGAGATTCTGTCATTCCGAGAGTAGCGAAGGAATCTCAATCCTTTGATTTTTGGTACAAGTGCGTAACTTCTATAAATGTTAATCATTTTAATAATCTCACAATTTGGATCAAAATGCAACTCATTAAAGATATACATAAATTTATTTCTTTGTTACTATAATCGTTTAAAATAGAACAAAAATTGTCAAAATTGAAGAAGTAATTTTATTACTTTATGATATATAATTATCTGTGTAAATATGATTAAAAATTATTAAAAAATTATTAAAAAATTGATTAATTTCGTGAATTAAGTCATCATAAAAAGATGTTAATATACTCACTAAATCCAAAACTTTATTAGTTTCTAATTGATAAGCATAAACGCTTCTTACCACATGACGAAAACGTCTAAATTCTTCTAATTTTAATTGTATATCTGAAGAAATAACTGCTTTTCTTACTTCGGGAATTTCCACAGACATTTGATCTAATAATTTTCGATGCCATCGCTCTCCTGATGGTAAACTATAATCAATTTTTGTGGCAATAAGTTCAAAAATACTTTCTACGGCGGTATAAAAACTATGTAAATTTAAAGCTAAAGCATTAGCTAAGGCACTTTCATAGGGTTTTCCTTGTTCGGATATGATTTGTTGATAAAATTGATAGATATTTTCAACGATATTATTAATTTCTTGAAGTTCTATTGTTATTCTTTCTTTTATTTGATTATTATTCATAATTCAATACCTTTTTTAATAGCCTCAAGAATATGAGATTTAGCCTTTTCTATTTCCACCAAATCAATTTTAAAATCATGATTTTTTTCTAACAATGCACCAGCTAACCATAGTTTTTTATCAGGTAATCCTAACACTGCTAAATCAATATCTGAATGATAATTCATTTCTCGATAGTCTAACAATGAGCCAAATAAAATAACTTTTTTTACACCAAATTTTGTTTTCAGTAAATCAGCACATTGTCGAGCGATTTTAATTTTTGTTTTTTGTGCTATTTTCATTTCACTGAAAAATTTTTCTCGGTTATTTCTTGCCCTTATTATTTCTTTAATAATTTCCTGTTTTTTATTAGTTACTATCATAGTTTTGGCTTTTTGTCATGATAAATTATGGCTCTTCTACAGTCGTTATGATATTTTAGTAATAAATAATCGTTAAAAGTGTTGATATATAATAGGTTTAGGATTTTTAAAATGCAAATCTTATAAATTTACAGTTTTGATTTAACCTAACACCTGACACCTGACACCTTTTTTTCGACATAATTTATCATACTCAAAGTAAGAGAGCCTAAATTATTGATAAAGGTAGGGAGGAGGGAATAGGGAATAGAAGTTTAAAACACTCAAATTACAACCATCGGAAGTTAAGCACTTGTACCAAAAACCAAGAGATTGAGATTGTTTCGTTACGCTCAGAATGACAGAATATTGTTATTGATGCGTAAGTCTTAACTTTATTGAGTATGAGAAAAGTTTAATGAAAATATAAACAAATATAAGCAACCTTAATTACTGGAAGAAGTGCCTAATTCGGCAATTTGTTCAAGGGTTTTACGTTTCTCTCTTTGCAAAGGTTTTTGTACTGCTTGTTGGGGTAATTGATTAACTTTAGCTAAGGCAATATCAAAATTTTTTACTGCTTCTTCTAATAAGGGAAGACTATTTTCTTTTTCGCCTTTTTTCCTTAAAATTTGCCCTCTTAAATAGTATAATTCTGGATTTAAAGGAGTACTTTCGATCGATTTATTAACATAGTTTAAAGCTAAATCATACTCTTTCAAATCTCGATAAGCGATGGCAATACCACGATTAACTAAATATTGAGGAGAAGCATAGCTTTTAAGATTATCAATCGCTTGTTGAGGACTAGAAAAAGGCAAATTTACTGCTAACATTAAGTTTAAATAACCCTTAATTAAATTCAATTCAGGATCATTTTTATCAATTTTTTCAGCTTTATCAAAGTAGTCAAAAACTAATTGTAATTTACCTAATGCCGCCAAAGCACCTTTTTTACGATACTCATTCGCACCATCTAAAAAATTTCCTACCGCTAAATATAGATTACTACGAAGGGGGTCTTTTGAACCGATCGATCGGGCAATCTCAAGAGTTTCTTTTGTATAGATTTCCATATTCTCCCAATCCTCCTCAGTATAAGCCAAAGAAGCCCTTAAAGCGGGTAAAAGAGGATCATTTTGAGAAGTGGATTTTGCTTCAATCAGATAGGTTTTAGCTTGAGGATAGTTACCATCTTCAAACAAGGCTTTAAAAGCCGACTCCGTTTGAGCGCTGATATTGCGTGGGTTAGTAGTACGAAAAGGATCACCTGCGAAACTAGCACAGGAATAGAGAATCACAGAAAAAATGGACAACAAAGCACTAGAAGATAATGTCACCCAAGAAACAGAGATTTTTGGGTTAAAATTAACCTGACGTTGATCATTATTACCTTTAAGGATGCGAGAATAAAAAGCCATACTTATCAAAATTGTGAACCACAATCAAATAACTTAACGATTCTAACTCAAATTTTTACTTTTCATGTTGAACTTAAAAAACGTTACCTATCACCCCACAGCCACGCCTACCCCGATTATTGAAAATATTACTTTAACCCTTCCCCCCCAAACCCTAGGCTTAATAGTAGGTACAAGTGGTTCTGGTAAAACTACATTGTTAGAAATATTAGCAGGATTAGCCCAAAAAACCAGTGGAGAAATTCATTGGGGTAAAGAAGAATTAACATCGAAGGAATTACAGGAGTTAAGTGGTATAGTATTTCAATTTCCAGAGCGTCATTTTTGTGGTGGAAATATTTTAGAAGAATTAAGATTAGGACATCCTGAATTGAGTGCCATTCGAGTGAAAGATGCCTTAACGGAGGTAGGATTAGAGCATCTTAGCTATGAAACTCCACCCCATGCCCTCAGTGGAGGACAACAAAGAAGACTCTCTTTAGCGGTACAATTAATACGTCAACCTAATATTCTACTTTTAGATGAACCTACAGCAGGGTTAGATTGGTTAATGAAAGAGCAATTAGTGAAGTTACTGTCAAAGTTAAAACAACATTGGACATTATTAGTTGTTACCCACGATGCTAGTGATTTAGTCGATATTGCTGATAACTGTTGGCGCATTGAAAACGGCAAAATTGAATCGGTAAATCCCGATGTTTTTCAAGTTGACAAAAAAATCAACATTCCTTTAGTTTTGTAAACTAATAAAAAATTCTTCGAGAAATAAATTTTAAGATCAAATTTGACAAAAAATCGGTTTTATGCAATAACTCGCTTCGCAATAAATTGACGAAGCTAACAGCGAAAATCTGCTAAAGCGATTTCAAGAATGTCTTTGAAAATGATAAAATACAGTTTAGTTTGTATTAAATTAGTCGCTTTAGCTGACTTGTGCTATAAGCCATGAAATTTATTTCTTGGCGAGTTATGAGATATTACCTACAGAGCTTTTCTGCACACAAATCTTTGATTTTGTCCAATTTTATGTAACAAAATGTTTCGTTAACAGATTAATCTAATTTGTCATCGATTTTTGTTGCTTAACTAACTCCACTCCTGCGGAAGTGCCTAATCTAGTCGCCCCGGCATTAATTAGTTCGATCGAATATTGTAAATCACGAATACCACCAGAAGCCTTAATTTGCACTTTTCCCTTAGCAATTTCATTGAGCAGTTTCACATCTTCCACAGTAGCGCCTCCAAACCAGCCCGTTGAGGTTTTCAAAAAACTAACTCCAGCATCCATACAAATTTCTGAGGCGATTCTTTTTTCTGTGTCGGTTAAACGGGAGGTTTCTAAAATTGCCTTAACCACTTTCCCTGTTTCCTCACAGATAGAGGCGATTTCTTGATAAATTTGCTCTGATTTACCCTCTTTTAACCAACTTAGGTTAATTACTACATCTAACTCATCTGCACCATTTTCTACGGCTTCTTGAGCTTCATAGAGTTTTGTGGCAGAAGTATTCGCACCTGTAGGAAACCCAATCACTGTAGCAACTTTAGAAGGGTGATTATAAAGTAATTCGGCGGTTTTTTTGACGGCTTGGGGATAGACACACACCGCAGGAAAATTATACTGGATTGCCTGACGACAACACAATTCTAATTCTTTGGTGGTTGCCATAGGGTTTAATAGAGCATGATCTATATAATTAGCTATATCAATATCTGTTGCTGAAATTACCATAGTTTTCCCTTGACGAAGTGCGGATTTTAAGTTCAAAATTTTATTCATCAGTAGGGGTTGAATATTATTCAACCCGCCACAAGTTTGATGCCCATTAAGCGTCTTCGTCTCTTGGGGTAGTTTGGCTAGGAGAAGACTCGTAAATAGAATCAAGTTTTTGACGAGCATCTTCCACAGAAACAGAGCGGATGACTAATAATGGTTCATTAAAGGGTTTTCCCTGTTCATCGTACAATTCAGGATGATTAGACTGATATATTCTATTGTTTGACGATCGAACTGGTCTTGGAGTATCAGTCCATGAACCTCTTTGAGATTCACCGCTAATAGTTATCAAACTACGGATAAGATTACTTATAGCAAAAAAAGCGATCACTGTAAACGCTAAAATATAGAGTAAGTGTAACATTGAAACCTCCCAAAAATGGTAATAAACTAGATTAAAAAAAATTTGCTAAAAAATTAATAGATTTCGATCGAGATTCTTGTCGGGTGGGCATTGCCCACTAACTATAATTGATTACGGCTGAATACTACGCCACTGTCTTGTAACCTGCCAACATTCTCCCACTAATCTGTGCCAAGGAATCAAAACTTTAGTATCAATTCCCACTTGACAATCAGTTACCTTAAATAGTACCGTGGCAGATTGAACTTCACTTTGAGCGTGTTTAATTCGATCGAGAAGATTACCTTGTTCATCGGCGGACAAAAAAGGCATAGTTTCAGACTCTAATAGGGTGGAAGAACGAGAAAACCAATAGGTAAAATCTTCCAGTAAAGGTAATAATACTTTTTTTAAAAGTTCTTTTTCAGTGGACTCTGATGAGTTCATGGTGATAATCTAAGTTTGTTATATTTTACTATTCTATTAGTTATCTTAACGAACTTTACAAAATTTTATATTTTTCTCAGAAACAGGAAAATTGTTCTAAGATAAGCTAAGACGCATTTAACTTACATTTTTTTCTAATAGTTAAAAATACTGATAACTATTGACTACTAACCTCAGTTCGATGTAAGAATATCCAACTGAAGCAGGTTTCAGGTAGCCGGTTTAATTTTCAGCAGACCCTACTTATTAACACCATACGGGGGGTAGTTGACTAGGACGATCGGGGAGTTTCATTAACCCCATTTCCGTTAGACGAATAACGGTTTTTAAAGATTCGATAAGATTAGGATCAAATCTGATATTACTGTATTGTTGACATTTTGTTAAGGCATCAGAAAGGCTATAGGCTTGTCTTTCTCCCCTTGCTTGGGTTAATTCTTGAAAATAGGTGACTAACCCTAAAATTCTTGATTCTAAGGGGATTTCTGACGCTTTTAAACCATCTGGTGTACCGCTTCCATCCCAGTATTCTAGTTGATGATAGACAATATTTGTAATAGGATTCAATTCGCTCATAGAACTTAATAAACGAGAACCTAAAATAGCTCGATCGATCCAAAACTTATAGGCGCTCGAATTGAGTTGTTGATGATTTTCTGTAAATATTTCTGTAGGAGCTTCTGCTAAACCAATGCGAAATAATAACCCAGCTAGTCTTAATCGTCTTAGTTGGAGGGTGGGTAAATCGAGAATTTGTCCTAAAGTTTCCGCCAAGGCAGCCACCTGTAAGGAAGCATGAGGATTAAACGGATCATTATTATCTACTTTTTGAGCCATTCTCAGGAAGGCTTGAAGTTTACTCGCTCCCAGATTACGACTGAGTTTTAAGGCTTTTCCTTCCAAATCCCTTAATTCTCTTGTTTGACGGTTAACGGTGACTAATTCTTGTTGACTGGTTTGTAAGTAAGAAACGATGCGATTAACGACTCCTGTTAAGTCCACTACTCCCGAAGGAGAAATATATTTTATCTGCCACCGCATTTTTTCGAGTTTATTCCCTAAGTCAACATTGTAAGGTTTCATCCTTGCGATTAAAATGTCCACAGACTTCTCTACTAAAGTTCGATCGAACGTCCATAAACCGTAAAACTTCCTTTCTATATCGATTTGCGGTTCACTTCCTGCTTGATACTCATGGGGTAAAAGTTCGTGACAAAGTACCATAGCGGCATAATCAGGAGATAAAATGACTAAATTCCACTCCTGTACAAAAGTATCATCTTCCCGTAAATGGACTAATTCCACGTTATCTAGTTGACTGGTGGGGTGAGAGGCAAAACCACTATCTGCTACGGCGGCGATGGCTACTTGTCGAGAGTGTTTCGCTAAATCCCAATATCGATCGGCTTCTTGAGCATACCATTTTCCCTGTTGAAATGTTACTAATACCAACGGTTTATATATATCATCTTCGTAATCATGCTGTAAAATATGATCTTCTAACGCATGACACAATGCCACAAGAGTATTTTTGTAATAAACACCATAACTAGAAGGTAATTGCCCTTCTTCTTGGCTATTTTTTAATTGATAAAGAGTGGATTCTGGTAACATTTTGACACAGGAATTAAAAAGGTTCGATCGAAACTAATACCTTAATTTTAACAGGACTGACGCTATAACACCTGAGTTCGATCGATATTAGCTAAATATTTTGCAAGAAAGATTCCAAATCTAAGTGTTGCTCGACAAAATCCGCTAAAGAATCCAGTAAATCCTCTCTCTGTTGACGATAATTACTGATACCTGTAGGTAAAGATGGTAAACCTCTTTTTTGTCTTAATGTATTTAACCACGCTCTACGCCACGCACCATTGTCAAAAATACCATGAAGATAACAACCCCATATCGTTTGAGTGTCATTGACGATACCTAAAGTTTGATCATCAAACAGGGGAAAACAATCCATTTTTTTCTGTTTACGCAAAGAAGGGATAATTTCTGTATAGCCTTGATGAATTTCATAGCCATCTACAGGTAAACCCTTTTGAGGATAATTTGCTGATACTTCCCGTTGACGGGTAATTTTTTCCCGTTTTAAGATAGTTTGCACTGGTAAAAGGTCTAATCCTTGACAATTTTCCTGTGATCCCTCAAGATGATCAGGATCAGATATTATATTTCCTAGCATTTGAAAACCGCCACAAATACCTATTACTGTTCCTCCTGATTGGGCATATTCTTGAATTTGTGTCATCATACCTGTTTTTTTCAATATCTCTAAGTCTTCGATCGAGGTTTTCGTACCGGGTATAATAACCGCATCAGGATAGCCTAGGGGTTTATTCGGTTCAAGATATTCTATAAAAACACTTTCTTCGGCTTCAAGGGGATCAAAATCTGTGAAATTAGAAATATGAGGTAATTTGATCACTACAATCTTTAACTCATAATCTTTTTTGCGACTGGTTTTATCTAATAATGAAAGAGAATCTTCTGATGGTAACGTAGAATCAAACCAAGGAATTACGCCCAATACGGGAATATTAGTATAGTTTTCTAACCATTCTATCCCCGAATCTAAAAGAGTTTTGTCTCCCCGAAACTTATTGATAACAATACCCTTGATTAACGATCGTTCTTCAGGTTCTAATAGTTCTAAAGTACCAACAATATGAGCAAAAACCCCTCCCCGTTCAATATCTGCCACTAAAATAGTCTTAGCGTTAAGATGTTTAGCCACTCGCATATTAGTTAAATCACGATGCTTAAGATTAATTTCGGCAGGACTACCTGCTCCTTCACAGACAATCAGATCAAATTCTTCCCCTAAAATATCCAGACATTCAATAATAGCATTCCAACCTCGATCGAAATAATTTTGATAATATTCCTTAGCATTAGTGACTCCTGCTACTTTACCTTTAATAATTACCTGAGAAGTCATATTACCTTGAGGTTTGAGTAAAATAGGATTCATTTCTACCCTAGGAGGAATTTTTGCCCCCCATGCCTGTAATGCTTGAGCGTAACCCATTTCTCCCCCTGTTGCCGTTACATAGGCATTGAGAGCCATATTTTGCCCTTTAAAGGGCGTTACTAACCAACCCCTACGCCACAACAAACGACATAATGCAGTAACTAAAGATGATTTTCCAGCGTGGGAAGTAGTACCCACTACCATAATTGCAGTCATAAGAATTAGTAAATAATAAATAATAAATAATAGATAATTTGGACTATCTTGATAGTAAAATTAAGGGATATTTCTAAAAAATTTTGTTCCACTACGAGAAATATAAAGGACTCGATTCATCATGTCTTTTTCCTCTTTCAGTTCTCCCTGTATTGTGGTGACTGCTTTTTGGATTAGTTCCATTTGTTCTTGACGTAATAAATCACCTTCAAGAAAAAAAATCATCCCAAAATGAACTTCTAATAAACTGGCAAATTTTTCAAAATCGACAATATTTGCTGTGACTAAAATTCGTTGTTCATTGAAAGCATATTCTAAAATATAACGATCACTTTTTCCTAGTAATCCCCTATCTCTGACGGCTACTGCATCCATTAAAAACTGTTCACATAAATAACGCGCGATGGCAGGAGAAATATCCTCATCAATTAAAAACTTCATCTTTTTTTGGTCTTCCTTGAAGGGGATAAGCATTAACGAATAATTGAGCAAATTTTAGATCTTCTTCCGATAGAAAAGGATAGTCTTCTAAAATATTTTCTGGTGTTTCTCCTCTGTTCAAAAGATTACCAATTCTTCTTACCGATAAACGAGATTCAGGAAAAACAATTTCTCCTGCTAGAATATTAACATCAGTAACTAATTGACTTTTCCAATCATTAAATTGTTGAATTAATCCAGATAATTCTTGATTAACTTGATCTAATTGTAAAACCAAAAATTTGGCGACTTCAAAAAAAGTTGCTTTTTCTTCCCATGCTTTAACTAAACGTTGATATAAAGAAACTCTAAACTGAATAGAAAATTCAAAGTTGATTTCTTTCAATAAAAATAAATAAATTAAGGCAGGAAAAGTCAGACGGGGTGAGTAAGATGTTGAAGGAATAATTTGATATTCTAATTCTTTATAAACTCGTTTCGGTGGTAACTTTAGCAAAGCCGCCACTTCATGAGGAGTGAAGATCATTTCCATGATTAAAACATTCTCTTACTAGGGAATATTTTTTTATATTAACATATCTACCACTTTGATCCTTATTCTTAAACTTTGTACTCCAAGTATCTTAGATTATTCAAATTCATTTCCAATTTAAGTAGTAACTGAGAAAATTAAAAAGATAATCTTTCCATGTAGGGGAGGGGATGTTACCGAAATCTTTTTCCCAATTACCGATAATCATTCTACCTAAAGGAGTTAAACGAAAACTGTCTGTAATGCCTTGTCCGTCAACTTCTCGCCGTAAAATGCCGACTTTTATTAACCACATTAATTCATTTTCTACCCTATTTTCTGTAATGGATTTGAGGGTATATTTTTTTTCTAATCCTCTTTCTAAAGTAATATCTTTTAAGTCCACACTGCTATTAATCATGGTGGTAAATAATCTTAATTGAAAGGGGCTACAACGTAATGCTCTTTCTCCTCGTTTAATGGTGTTAGCAGGATAAGAAATTAATGATGGTTTTGTGAGGGTTGGAGTTTTCATCTGACAATGAATATATTAAGTTTCTTTAACTATTTTACCGAATATCATACCAACCAGAAATTATATATTAATAGAAGTTACGCACTTGTACCAAAGATCAAGGGATTGAGATTCCTTCGCTACGCTCGGAATGACAGAATGTCCTAATTAATTCTTAAAAAGAAGGCTTTAGCCTTTACTACAAACCTTAAAACTTGGCACGGGTTGAATATTATTCAACCCCTACTTTTAAAAATTTTTTCTGATAAGCTAAAACGCATTTAACTTATATTTCTTATTAATTTTTGAAAATAACTCAAACTCTTTACTTTTCCCTTTTCCCTTTTCCCTTTTCCCTTTTCCCTCTTTCAATCAGACGACTTAGAGGCATCCTAGCTTATTAATACTTATTTTCGTACCAATAACACAGGGCAATTTGCATTTACTCTAATATAGTCGGATAAAGAAGTTCCTAATAAACGGTCTAAATCCACTAGGTTTTTAGCAACGGAAGGTCGTCGATCGGGCGATCCTAATAATAATAAATCGATGTTTTTATCTTCTGCTAATTGACAAATTTGTTTACCCGGTCTGCCTCCCGTTACAATACATTTAGTATTGATGCCTAGACGTTTTGCTTTCATTAGAGCTGGTGCTAAAATGGGGTTTTGTTCCATTTCGGCAGTGGACAAGTCTAAATCACTACTCATGTCAGGGTTTACTCTCACTAAGTATAAATCCGCTTCTTTATAGTCTTTGAGCAAATAAAGAGCTACATCTAAAGCATATTGGGAAGCATCAGATTTATCTAAGGCTAACATCACCCGTTTAATTTTTCTGACATATATGTCATCTTTCACTAAGAGCATGGGTCGATCGCTCAGTTGAAACACATATTGACTGACGGAGTTTTCTAAGAAAGCCTCCAGACGTTTTAAGCCTCTCGAACCCATGAGAATCAAATCTGCATTGATTTCTTGAGCAGTGTTACAAACTGTATCTTTGGGATCGCCTTGTTTTAAAATGGTAGATACTTTAGTAGGATCAATATGAACATTTTTGACAATATCCGAAAGCACTTTACCGCCTTCTTCCCATTTTTCAGCTAAAGCATCGGCAGATACTTGGGGAGGAATGACATGAAGAATGGTAATTTCACTATTTTGAAAAGTTGGAATGTCTAATAGTGTTTTTAACATCTCTTGAGTGTTGCCATTACCAGAATCTGCATATAAAATTTTATCTAACATATCTTACAATTTCTTTTTTATAAAAGTCTTTATCTTTAAAATACAGCGATTAGGCACGGTAAAATCTAACATTTTGTAACAAAAAATTGAGTTTTAGGAGATTGCTTCGTTACCTCGCAATGACATTGAAGAATGAGGATTTAATCACATAGACAACTTTATTTTAGGAGATTGCTTCGTTGCCTCGCAACGCTACGCGCCTCACCGCAATGACATTGACAAAAAAAGTTGCTCAAAAATCAGTAAATCATTATCATAGTTATTAGTATGCCTACTGCGTTGGTGACTGCCAATCAAGTTTTTTGATCTATACTTGAGTTATACGGAAACTGATCGTGTTCTAGTGGCAGTAAACCGAGCTTTTGTACTCGGAAACGAAAACAGAAACATTGGTGTCCACCTGGTTATCCAGGTCATAAACTGAGGTAAAACGGCGTGGTGGGCTATAAATTTTTTTTGGGGAGTATTCATATACAAAAGGGAAAAAATGACTGAATCGGATATTGTTGAATCAAAAATAGAATCTCCTCCCATCAAGCCTTTAAGTACGAAAGAACAAATTAATTTAATTAAAAAGGGTGATATTGTGATTGTCACCTTGCCTTCGGTGAATAAAACGGAGGTTAATCAATGGCAACGCATAATTGATGATTTTAAGATTAGGTTACAAAAAATTGATCAGTCTTGGCAATTAGGCACAAAAACTCATTTACAAAGTGGCGATCGATTGCTTGACACACGACAAATTGCACAGTTAAAGACGATTTTAGAACAGATAGGATTAACCTTAAGTTTAATTATCACCCGTCGCCGTCAAACGGCAGTCGCTGCTTCTAGTGCTGGTTATTCGGTACAACAGGAAACCTTGACAGGAGGAATCACTACGGAAGAACAAAATACCACAATTCAAGATTTAGCTGAACCTTTATACCTTAAGAATACCATTCGATCGGGGGTAGAAATTTGTCATCCGAGTACGGTAATTATTTTAGGGGATGTGAACCCGGGTGCGAATATTTTAGCAGGGGGTGATATATTTGTTTGGGGTAGTTTAAAGGGCATTGCCCATGCTGGTTACATGGGAAATCGTCAAGCCTCTATTATGGCGTTGAGATTGGAAGCGACACAGTTAAGAATTGCGGATTTAGTGGCGACTGTACCCGATAATACTCCTGAT
Organism: Geminocystis sp. CENA526; assembly: GCF_050753365.1. Taxonomy (NCBI): domain Bacteria; kingdom Bacillati; phylum Cyanobacteriota; class Cyanophyceae; order Chroococcales; family Geminocystaceae; genus Geminocystis; species Geminocystis sp. CENA526. Next base: position 5,998 of record NZ_JBLZFY010000037.1, on the reverse strand, counting down.
ATGGCGGAAGTTGCTTATATTGGCGAAGAGGGTATTAAGATTCAATCGGCTCAAAATTTTCAGCGTTTTCTCAAAAAAATACAAACATAAAAGATTTCACTTGCTCACCAGTAACCTAGATGCCTTCTAGCTGAGAGGAATTTTACTGATTTTTACGGCACAGGCTTTTAATTCTGGTTGCTTGGAAATTGGACAAGCCTCAGAATGAGTTAAACTGTTAGCTTCGGCGTTATCCGCCCATAAAAAACCCCAGTGCATCGGCACAAATACTGTCTTAGGTGAGATCGATCGTGTTATCTTAACCTTAAACTTGCCTTCTCCCCTGATAGATTCTACCTTGACAAACTCGTCATCTTGTACATTAAGTTGTTGTGCGTCTTTAGGATGAATTTCGATGAAAGGCTCAGGGTGCATTTTCACTATTTTATCGATTCTACCAGTTCTGGTCATGGTGTGCCAATGTCCATATAACCGCCCAACGGTTAACACAAAAGGATAATCAGGATTAGGGGGTTCAGCTAGTCCCCGACTATGGTATGCTGAAAAGTTAGCTTTACCGTTATCAGTGTGAAATTTTAAATCAGTGTAAAGTCTTCTTCCGTAACGATGCTCAGGATTACTCCCTTCTGGGAAAGGCCATTGTATTGAGCCATAATCTGCTAAAATTTCATGAGTCATGCCCGACATATCACAAGGGCGATTTTTTGTCAACCTCACAAATTCTCTATGGACATCGGAAGCGTTTTTAAAGTTAAAATATTGCTCAAATCCTAGTCTTCTTCCGACTTCAGCGAAGATTTCCCAATCTGGTTTTGCTTCACCGTCAGGAGGGCTAAATTGTTGACAATAAGTCACAACCCTTTCTGAGTTTGTCATTGTACCTGCTTTTTCACTCCATTGCGCCGCAGGTAAGAGTAAATGGGCATAATGGGAGGTTTCTGTGGGGTAATAAGCGTCTTGATAGATGGTGAATGGTGATTTTAACAAGGCTTTTTTGGTGCGCTCTAAATCTGGCATACTAACGACGGGATTTGTCGCCGCAACCCATAATAAACCTACTTCTTCCGTTTCTAATCCTGTAATCATTTCCCATGCCGTCTTACCTACTTTACCATCGATCGAACCAGAGGGTAAACCCCATAACTGCTCAACTTCTTGACGATGTTGGGGATTCAAAACACTACGATAACCGGGGAGAAGATGTGCTAAACCTCCAGCTTCCCTACCTCCCATAGCGTTAGGTTGCCCTGTCAAAGAAAAAGCCCCACTGCCTTCCTTACCAATTTTACCCGTCATCAGGTGTAAATTAATCAAGCCTCTTACCTTGGCTGTGCCTTCGGAAGACTGATTTAATCCCATTGACCACAAAGATAACACTTTTTCTGATTCCGCCCAATAACGGGCGCAAGTTTCTAAATCTTCGATCGAAATTCCACATTTTTCGGCTACTTTATCGGAAGGATATTGTAAAATCACGTCCTTAAAATCAGCAAAATAGTTAGTATGATGTTCAATAAAATCGTAATCAAGAGCATTCCACTGTAACAATAGATAGGCGATACCATTAAATAAATCGATGTCTGTACCCGGATTTATCGCTAAATGAAGATTCGCTACTTCTGCGGTGGCAGTACCACGAGGATCGACTACTATTAACTTAACATGGGGATTTTTCTTATGATATGCCCGAAAACGGTTAAAAACGATGGGGTGACATTCTGCGGTATTCGTACCCACTAAAAAAGCGCAGTCTGTTAATTCTAAGTCTTCGTATGTACAAGGTGGTCCGTCAGCGCCAAAACTACCAATATAACCCGACACAGCCGACGACATACATAAACGAGAGTTAGCGTCAAAATTATTTGTACCTAAACACCCTTTCATCAATTTTTGAGCGATATAGTAGTCTTCTGTTTGAAATTGTCCTGAACCATAAATACAAATACCATCTACTCCCATAGTATCCTTGACGGTGTTGATTCGATCGACTATGAGATTATAGGCTTCTTCCCACGAAATTTGTCTAAATTCCTGAGCTAATGTTTCTCGATAGAGGGGGTATTTTAAGCGACTTTTGTGCATTGCTTCGGTAACGGTTGCCCCTTTGACACACACTTTACCTAAACTTGAAGGATGATTTCGATCGCCCATTACCTTCCAAATAGGATTACCAAGGGAGTCACAATTAGTAGTTTTTCCAGATGAAGGGGGGGAAACTTCTAAACCACAACCAACACCGCAATAAGGGCAAACGGTAGTAACTTTTTTATTCATTATGGCAATATAACGGCTTGGTGCAAAATCAGCATATTTTATCTTATTTTCAAGGTTATACTGTCATTAGATTTAGCAATGAAGGGTATATGATGATACAGTTTTTTTGAATCTAATTAATTTTTACATTAAAAATATTGATATTTTACATAATTGAAATCGATCGAATAATGAAAAATTGACTTTTTCAACTTAACCCAGTGTAATTTTTATATCTCAATGAGGAATTTTTCAATAATTTTAAGGGTTTCTTTTCCTGTTTTTTCCCAACTAAATTTTTGCGCTTGTTTTAACCCTAATTCTCTTAAGTTCGATCGAACCTGCTCATCTTTTGCTATGGTATTTATAGCCGAACTAATCTCATTAATATCATGGGGATTTACTAATAAACAGGCATCCCCTGCTACTTCAGGTAAAGAAGAAACATTAGAAGTAATAACAGGAGTACCACAAGCCATAGCCTCCAAAACGGGAAAACCAAAACCCTCCCAAAGAGTCGGAAATATAAGGGCTTGAGCTTGATTCAATATAATAGGTAAATCCGCCGAAGCAACGTAATCTAAAAATTTTACTTGAGTTTCTATGCCAAGTTCGATCGACTGTTGTTGTAATAAAGGGGTATATCGATCGTCTTTTGGTCCTGCTAACCAAAGTTGATAATTTTTATGATCTTGAAACTTAGCAAAAGCGGAGATAATTTTACTAACATTTTTATGAGGATCATGTCTTCCTAAATAGAGAAAATAAGGTATATTATTGTTAGATTTTAAGTTATCCATAACTCTAAATTTTTGCTTATCATAACCTAGATAAATAGGGGTAATTTTTTTTGCACAAATGTGAAAATAATTAATAATATCATCAGCAGTAGCTTGAGAATTACAAATAATGTGTTGTGCCTGTTGACAAACTAAAGGAATATAGTAACGAAAATAAGGGGTAAGGGGAGAATTTTTTTTGGGAAATCGTAAAGGGATTAAATCATGTACCATAACAACGGTTTTGCACTTAGTAAATAAAGGCATTTCTGGCACAGGGGAAAACAACAAATTTGACTCTAATTGACGATAAATATTAGGTACATTAAACTGAGTCCATTTTAAGCGCAAAAAATGCCCTTTACTACCATAATCTGGGCTAAATTTTTCACTGATAAAATAAGGATTTTGATAGTTAGAATTACTATATTTTTCTGCTAATAAAGTTGTGTAGGGTAAATTAGTAAAATAAGGTATAATGTTGTTGATATAATTGGTTATCCCTGTCGGTTTTTCTACCAACATCGAAAAATTTAACAACAGAGGGTTCGATCGATTATTAATATTGTCATTGCGAAGCACAAAAAAATCCTTTGTGAGAAAATTTCCTTTATTAATTCTCAATTCTTAATTCTTAATTCCTCATTCCTCATTCCTCATTAAATAAAACTAGGCGGTTGCGTTAGCAAAATTTTCAGCAACAAAATCCCAGTTAACTAATTTACCCAAGAAATCAGCAATATAATCAGGGCGCTTGTTTTGATAATCTAAATAGTAAGCGTGTTCCCATACATCCATAGTTAATAAAGGGGTTTGCCCTGCGGTGAAAGGATTATCAGCATTACCAGTTTTAGTTACTTTTAAAGTGCCATTATCTAAAACTAACCATGCCCAACCGCTACCAAATTGAGTTGCACCTGCGGTTTTAAAGGCTTCTACAAACTTGTCAAAACTACCAAAATCAGCGTTAATTTTATCTGCTAATGCACCGCTAGGAGTGCCTCCTCCATTGGGTTTCATACATTGCCAATAAAAACTATGATTCCATGCTTGAGCGGCATTGTTGAAAATACCTGCTTGGCTAGGATTGGTAGCCGTAATTTTGATGACTTCTTCAATGGATTTAGAGTCTAATTCTGTACCTTGTACAGCGTTGTTAAAGTTGTTAACGTAGGCTGCATGGTGTTTGTCGTGATGAAATTCTAAGGTACTTTTAGAGATGCAAGGCTCTAAAGCTGTATATTCGTAAGGAAGTGTTGGTAATTGATAAGCCATATTATTGATCTTATTATCGGTTACTTTTCTTAATCATATCAAATTTTGCACTTTTCCTAGAATTTTATATCCAATCATTCTATGAATCATTCTATCCTTTTCTATTTTCATCACTTTTTTTGACTTTTTCCTTGACAACTATTGACTTTTTTGATAAAATTTAGATAATGGAAATACTGACAATTTTTAAAATAGATGCTTAAATTGCCATTATAATATTTATACTTTCTATTATGACCAAAAATTTTAAAAAAGTCAAGAAAAATTGCAATTAATTAGGGTTTGCTGAAAAAGTATTTTGATGAAGAGAGGGAAGAGCGGAAAAGGGAAAAGGGAAAAGGGAAAAGGGAAGAGTGAATAGGTGACAAAATCAAGGTTTTGAGGCTTTGTATTAACTTATAATTACAAAGCTGTTTTAAATAAAATTTAGTAAAAATTGTGAAAATTGAACACTTTTCAGTTGATGTAGTATGTCCAAACCGTTGATTTTAATAGTCTTCTGATTTATTCAGCAAACCCTAATTATTATACTTCTAGGACTTCTAGGACAAAAACAGGCAAGATACCTGTTCTACGATTGTATAACTCTATTTACGGCTGAATCTCAGGGTTTCGATCGATTGAGCAGTTAAAAATAAGCCTAAGATAATATAAGAGAAAAAGACGATTAAAGTGCTAGTTTCAAAAATACCTTTCACAAAATTTTCATAGTTTTTTAACAGAGAAAAATTAGCAATTATTTCTCCTAATTGTCCACCGACTAAGTTACCCATACCATCTAAAATAGAAATAAAAATGACGAGGGTAAAAGTCATAATTGCAGAAAAAATAGTGCTATCTGTCAAAGAAGAAATAAACATCCCTAAAGATAAAATCGAACCTGCCATCAAAATTAAGCCCAAATGTGCTAATAAGATAACTTGAGGATTAATAGGAGGAGTTGCTCCTTGAAATGCTATAGCTTCATAGAGTAAAATCGGCATAATCATAGTAATAAAAAACGCCAAAACTCCCAATAATTTACCCACGGCTACCACCCAATTAAAGATAGGAGAAGTGGCTAAAAGTTCGATCGTGCCTCGCTTTCTTTCTTCTGCATATAACCCCATAGATAACACGGGTAAAATGAAGATAGTTAATGAACCGATGACACCAAAAAATATTTGCATAAATTCATAAACTACATCGATGGGAACTTGAGAACCCATTTGTTCTTGTACATTTACCGATTGAATAATTCCCTGTTCACTTAAGAGAATAAAGACAAAAAATATTCCTGATATAAACCAGAAAATTCCTGCAATACTAAAGGCTAAAGGAGATGCAAAATAACCTTGTAATTCTTTTTGTAAAATAGCAATAATGTTATTAATTATTCTCATCATTTATTATATATTTATGCTGAATTTTAAGTTAATTAAAACTTCTGTGTCAAATAGAGTTTTGAGAGATTATTTCTTTATGCCTCGCAATGAGAATATAGAAGATGTAGAATTTGACACTCCCACAACTGAATTACGTGGGATTCTTGCTTCATAGAGGTTGCTTACCCTGACAGGTGTACGGGTTGAATATATTCAACCCCTACCAATCAAAATAGAGGCATCTTCTCCCCAAGCGTTTATTGCCTTAAAGACAAAAGTTCCCGTATGCCCTACGGTACTTAGAGCCTTTTTCAAAATATTGATAGC
>NZ_JBLZFY010000036.1:0-37414 GCF_050753365.1 Geminocystis sp. CENA526 | reverse complement strand
AGAAATAGCTTTTTTACCTTGACAACTTAATAATGTTAAGAAATGTTAAGCATGAAACTGTAGTTTCTCGCAGACATCTTGTACAAGCAAGGTAGGGCAAAGGTTTCCAAGGGTAGCGTTAAACTCCATCTTTACCCCGTAAGGGGACGGAAACAGTGTTAGAGGATGCTTTAAGATACATGAAGCAGATGTTAAACTCCATCTTTACCCCGTAAGGACGTTTTAATAAGTTATATTTATAAAATAAATAGCTGTTAATAATATTAATAATCGAGGTTAAATTGAGCCAACGCCAAATATTTGATATAATTTCTCCACCTTGATCTTTGCCATATAAATAATATTATTATCTAAGAAAATACGTTTAAGTTTAAGCATTTTGATTATTTATTTTTTCTTCTAACATTTCTAGTTTTATATCCCTAATTAGGTCTAAAATTTTATCACAATTATCATAACCTTTTTCTTTTAAGATTTGATGGCGAAGGTCAAATTCATCAGGTTCTTTTTCAGCAATAATGACCACATCTACTTCCCCACTGCTAATTTTTTCGGATATTTTTACAGTTATTTCACCATTATTAATAGTTCCTTTTGTTTGAATAATTCTCATAATTTTTTTCTCCATATTATTAGATTTAGTTTTGATTTTACTGTAAATCTTGTTGATCTGTTAAGGTCGATCGACGTTGGACATCTCAAAATACTCTCAGTCATTGCTCAAAAAACGTTATGGTGGCTATGGTACGATCGAACAAATTGGATGATTTTAACTATATCTGTGTCATAATCCCTATTAAATATTAAGAAATCTTACAATAATAATTGAAAATATACTTTTTTTTGTAAAATTTGAATAGTGTTTTTTCTTCACTTATCTTCAGAAAGCCAACCTTGAATAATTTGATTAAAGTTCTCAAGCTAATAAATGAATAATACAGAAGTAACAAATCATCAGATTGCCCTTTCAGTTTTACAAGAAGGGATAAAAAAATTAGCCCAGTGGCTAGAGTTAGATTTTCCTTCGTTACCATTGATACAACATCAGTCAATTATCAAGGCTAAAGAGATTATTTCATGGAAAGAAGAATCAGAATTTAAACCTTTAAATTTACTGTTTGATTCTATTCATATTCAGAATTATAAATCACAAGAAAAAACTCATTATTCACCATCTATTGTTATCGAAAATAGTTTCCCGATTCTTCCCGTACCTACTTCAGATATTCCTGATATTAGTAAGTTTAAAATAGAAGCAAAAGAGATAATTAGTCATTTAAACCATGAAGATTTAAGCAATTTATCTTTATTAAATTTATGTTTAGAAAAAATTGGATCTCACATTAGTTATGGGGAAAATGATATTGCTTATAATGATTTCATTAAATCTTTAGCAATGATAGCTGTTAGTTTAAATAATAATCATTCTGCTGACAACATCGGTTTAATTGGTGGGGATTTATCAGGTATTCAAAATTTTATCTATACAATTTCTGCCGATGGTGCATTAAAATCTTTACGCGCAAGAAGTTTTTTCCTTGAATTAGTTACCGCAGAAATAACTCAACAATTATTAACAGAATTAAATTTACCTCCCACTAATATCATTTATGCTGGAGGAGGAAATCTTTATATTTTAACGAATGATAATCACGAAGAAAATCAAAGAATAAGTAATATTATTAAAGCTCGTTTTAATGATTGGTTTAGCAAAAGTTATCAGGGTAAAATGTTTTTAGCTTTAGACTATGTGACTTTACCTGTGGATAGTTTAAGTAGTGATCAATTATCGCAATATTGGCAGAAAATTCCTCAAAAATTAGGAAGTCAAAAACAACAAAAATTTAGTAATCAAATTAGAGATTTTTTAACACCAAAACCGAGTTATGAATCTTGCCAAGTTTGTCATCGAGATGATCAAGTAAAATTAAAACCATTAAACCCTCATAATCTCGATTCTTCCTCCGCTTGTTGGGTATGTCGCACCATGTTTGAGTTGGGAAGTCGTCTGTTTAAAGTTAAGGCTATTGTGAGGGTAAAAAGAGCTAAAAATAGAATATTCGATCGAACCGAAAGGGTGAATAAAATTGTTTTACCCGGTTATGAATATTATCTTTATGAGAGTATTAATAAGGCTTTATCTGTGGATAATGCAGAGACAATTTTTCTAATTAATAATTGGGATTTAGCTAATTATAAACAAGAGAAAATTAAGCCTATTTTACTAGGTAATTATGGCAAAAAAACTGAGTTAGAAAATGAATCAGGTTTTATGTCTGCCAGTGAAATGACGGAAATTGCCAGAAAATCGGGCAAAATTGCGAGGGTTGCTTATTTACGCATGGATGTTGACAATTTAGGTAAAATTTTTGCTCAAGGTTTAGGTAAGAAATTAAATTTACCTCGTTTAGCTAGTTTATCCCGTCAAATGACTTATTTTTTCAAGGTTTATTTGAATACTTTAGCAACGGAAAAAAATTATAATTTACTATTTATTTATGCAGGAGGAGATGATTTATTTATTAGCGGTGTTTGGGATGAAGTGATAGACTTTGCCTTTCAAATTTATCAATCTTTTCGAGAATATACGGGTAATAATCCTAGCGTTACTTTATCCGCTGGAATTAGTTTTGCAGGGGCAAAATATCCCCTCTATCAATCTGCTAATGAGTCGGGAGAAGCGGAAGAAAAAGCTAAGGGAAATGGTAGAGATAGTTTAGGTTTATTTGGGGAAGTTTTTAAGTGGGAAGAATGGTTAGGGAAAGAAAATATTAATGTTAATCAGTTAGAAATAGATGATAATTTGAGGGAATATTTAGGGGGTAATGTTTCTTTAAGTTTATTCGGTGTTAAGCCTTTTGTCGATGCTTTACAAAACATAAAAGATAGCTATTCTCGCAATTTTGTTCAAAATTTATTGGCAACCGCTAAAATACAAGAACAGAAAATTAAGGAAGTAGAAAAGAAAAAAGCAACTCTCACTTATTCTCAAGAAATTGATGATGTCAAATATTTTTTACACTTACCAAAAATAGCTTATACTTTGGCTAGATTGCCTAGTCATATTCAAAATGATCCTCAATTTGAACCTATTAAAAGTTCTTTGAAAAGTCCTTACAATGCTCGTTATTATAGCTCGATCGCCCCTTGGTTAGAGTTATTAAATCGTTCATCATAAAGAGGAGGTAATAATGGAAATTTTAATAGAAAAAAAAGTTAGTTTTGAAGATTATTTAAAGTATAATAATGAGGATAATAAGTATGAATTGTTTGAAGGAGAATTAAATTTAATGACTCCCCCCACAGGATTTCATGCCTTAATTATTAATCGATTAACTAAACTAATTGAAGGAGAAATAAATCGCTTAAAATTAGATTGGTATGCCTTACAGGGTATAGGAATAAGGACAGGAATTAGACGCTCTCGTTTGCCAGATTTAACTATTATTAATCAACCACAACTGACGGAAATTTTAAAAATTTCTGCGGTATTAGAAACACCTCCTTTATTAGTCATAGAAATTGTTAGTCCAGAATCGGAAATTAGAGATTATCGCTATAAAAGAAGTGAGTATAGTGCTATGGGTATTCCTGAATATTGGATTGTCGATCCTAATAGAGAAACAATGACTATTTTGCAGTTACAAGAGGGAATGTATGAAGAAATATCAGTCCTAGATACGGGACAAATTTCCTCACGAGTTTTCCCCGAAATTCGGATTAAACCTCAAGATATTTTTAGCCTTTAAATAATCATAATCCAATATGAATAAACCAAACTTAAATCAACCTCCTAATAAGAATAAAGTGAGAACAGAAAATTCTCCCTCAAAAAATAATAATCAGGGGCAAAATTCTTCTCAAAATACCACAAATATGAACAGTAAAGAAGCAATTTTAAACACTTTAAAAGACAGAAAAACATTTAAAGAGTATCCTATCCGAGATTTAGTTAATCATTCCGAAGAATTTGGAAGATTTTTAAAAAATCAACGTTTAGAAACTAACCAAATTCGCAAGTTTTTAGACGCAATTAATCGTCTCAAAGTTAAACTAACTCAAGGGGGAGAAAACAAGAGTGAAACAGATTTATTTCAATTAGTTGAACCTGAAATTGTCTTGCTTAAGCCCAAATTAGCTTACGCCGCCGCTAGGGTGGATGCCGCTAAACCCTTAAGTGACGTTATGGCACAAGTCATCGACAAGGTTCAATCCTTAGATGATTTCGATCGTTTAGTTCAATTTATCGAGTCTATCATTGCCTATCATAAAGCCGCAGGAGGAAAATAAATTATGGCACAAGTTATCGACAAACCCCAAAGAAATTTATTAGGTAAAATTATCATCAAAAGTGATATTGTTGTGAAAACAGGATTACATATCGGAGGTGGTGCAGAAAACCTTGATATAGGTGGTTTAGATAAACCAGTGATTCGAGACCCTATTACCTTACAACCATATTTACCCGGTTCATCCATTAAGGGAAAATTGCGATCGCTCTTAGAAAGAATGTTGAATAAACCCCTCAACCGTTCGGGAGGAAGTGGTACATACCGTTATGAAAGTGATGATGTAGAAACTGGTTATAGTGATGTGCAAGGTAATTTAGTCTTGTTTCAAGGGGCGAAAACCTGCGAATTAAGTAGAGTTTTTGGTTCGACAGGGAAGGATTGTTGGATCGAAAAAACCGTTGCCGATAGTCAACAACTCGATTATAAGCAGACAAAAACCATCGAGGGTACAGAATACGTCAAAATCAAAGGGCGAAATTACAGCGCTCGATTAATCGTCAGAGATGCCCATTTAAAAGCAGATTCAGCTCAACTGTCACACCTACTGATTTTAAAAAAGTTCATAGAGTTTATCGTAGCGGTATTTCTTTATCTTTACCGATTCAAGCCCAACTAACGTCTATATCCTAGTAATTATGACTACAACCACTTTACAACCCCTAACCTTCACCAAAAACTATCAAACCGCCAAGATACGTTTAACCACACCCATTTTAAGAATTGGTGGAGCTGTCTCTCAACTTAATCCCTATGAATATATACAGACATCAAGCAAGGTTTATTTGCCTAATCAGGAAGCCTTAGCCAGAGTTTTACTACAGAGGGGTAAATTACACCAGTATATCCAAAAAATCGAAGATAAAGAAGATATTAAACCCCTTTTAGACGATATTGACGAAAATTGGCATAATTTAACCGATGATTACGGTAATCTGATTTTTCCCCCTATTGGTATTAGTCGTAAATGGGTTGATGGTAAAATTACTGACTTACGCCCTATGATTCGCAACGGTTTTGGTGAGCCTTATATACCCGGTAGTAGTATTAAAGGTGCAATCAGAAGTTCGATCGCATTTTTTCTACTTAAACACCAAGAAACCTATAATACTCCTAGAAGAATTAGTCAAATAGAAGCACAATTAAGACAAAGAATCGATAATGGAGAATTAAGAAGACAAGCAAAATTTGCCGATGATAGACTATTTATGAGTGATTTATTTGAGAATTTTTCCCTCAAATATAACAATAAAAATTATAACCCAAGAACAGGACCCAATACCGACTTTTTAAGAGCTTTAAATATTAGTGATTCTTTACCATTACTAGAGAAAAAAATACCTAATAAAAAAACAGGAAAAAGCAAAACTTATAATATTCCTGTTACCACCGAAGTAATTGTTTCCAGTCATTTTCAAGATAATAATGCTAAATATAAAGCCTCCTTATATACAGAAATGATATTTAATGTGCGTACTGAATTTACGATTAATCTTGACTTAGAAATGTTATCTTGGTTTAACCATAATCAGAATATGAGATTACCCTTTAATAATTTGGAAGAATTAATGAACATTTGTCAGGAATTTAGTCAAACTCAATGGGATGGAGAATATGATTATTGGAATAATATTAACGATAATAACCATCAAGGAAAAAACTTAGATTTTGAGATAATTAGAGATTTTTATGAGGAAGAAAAATGTCCTTATCAATTAAGATTAGGATGGGGTACAGGTATGGGAGGTACGACAATTAATTGGTTAATCGATGATGATTTAAGAGCAGAAATAAGAGATACTTGTGGTTTAAAAGCCCCTAATTTTGAAGCTTCAAAATCCCGTCGTACAATCCTTAATCGTGAGGGAAATATTCGTTATGTACCCGGTTGGGCAAAGTTAAAAATTATTTAAACGTAGAGTGGGCATTGCCCACGAAATTATAAAACTATACTCAATCAAAAATTCAACAAAAATATAAATGTTAATCAAATCAAAATGGACATTAAAAGTAAATAAATTAATCCTATTACCTTGTGCTTATAATCTGGTTTTGATTAAAAATTTATATCAAAAAATGTCCTTAGATTTTCTGAATATTGCTATTCCTGAGATAACTTTTTCGGGAATAATTGGCAACTATAAAAAGGAAGGGGATTTTTACTGTTTATCTCCCGATGAAGAATACTATTTTTCATTATCTGGTTTAGAAACTAATGCTAGTCATGGTATTAAAAATGTACAGTTAAACTCATCTTTAGACTTTTTAGGCGTTAATTTTGAAATAATTAATAGAGAAAATCAAATAACTTCCTATGAGGAATTATACAGTAATTTAGTCGCAAATGATCCCCCAGGAATTAAGGAATATTATCTTCAATTTTTAACTCCGACTTCCTTCGCCCAAGGAAAGACAAAATTACCGTTACCTATCCCTAGTTTAATGTTTCGTAGTTGGTTAGATAAATGGAATTATTTTTGCAATATTTATTTAGGAGGAGATGAATTAACACAATATTTATCAGAAAATATTTATCTTAGTTATTATCGATTATATAGTCGTCAACATTATATCAGTCAACAGAAAATAACAGGTTTTACAGGAGAAATTCGTCTTAAAATTCCTGTAAGAGTTGATGATTTATTAGCTAATGTAGCTAATCTTTTAATTCATTATTCTAATTACTGTGGCACGGGTATAAAAACTCGTTTAGGTATGGGTAACACATTTTTAACTACTTTTAATTAATCTTAAATACTATCATTATGGAAACAATTATCATGACTGTGGGTACATCTTTAAGAACTAATAAAGATATTAACTTACCCCTTGAAAAAAAACGCCCTTGGCATAACAAAAATACTTTTGGCAATGAATTAGTAATCGCAAATATCGAAGGTGCGATCGAATGGATGAAAGCCACAGATTTAGATTTAATTAGTGCAGAAACTAATACATTTTATCATCTCAATTTACAAGCAAAAGATGAGATAATTTTATTATACTCCGCCACTAAATCAGGAGAAGAATGTGCCAAAATTTTACGCTTATTTTTCACTGAGTTAGGTCAAAAAGATGTTAAAATTCAACAAATACCAGAGGTTAATTATGAGATAGATGTTAACGGTAATGTTTTAGAAAAAATGGCTAATTTATTAGCAGAATTAATCAAAAATGCTAAAGGAAATGTTACTCTTGCGGCAACGGGAGGATTTAAAGCTGAATCCATGATTATGGCATTGGCAGGAAATATTTATCAAGTGCCTGTTTGTTATATTCATGAACAGTATAAGAGCTTAATTTATCTTCCTTTTTTATCTACTGACGGTAAAGTTAGTTATGGTAATTATAAAGCAGAATTACCCCATTCCACAAGGGATAGAAACGATATTTTTAATCTTCAAGAAGGAGTACAACATCATCGTCCTAAAACATGGAATAAAGCTAAAAAAATTCTCTCAGAAATTCCTTGGATTGATAACGTTTATTTCGATAAAAAAGCATTTTCAGCTCCTCGTAATAATTTTAGATTATCTAACTATAAAACTCAAGATAATAATTATATTTTTTGGCTTCATTTATACCAAGATAAAGATAATAGAATGGGGGTTTCGATCGAAACTACAGGCTATAATGAACAACATTTAGAACAAGCCATGCGAGAATTAAGAGAACGTTTAGGACATTTATTCTAAGGAGATATTAACAGTTATGACGATCGCATCTTTCAACACACAACAAAATAAACTATAAAAAAAGCTATAGTAAAAAGTAGATTTTGATCAATTAACAGTTTTTATTTTACCTGACACCCGACACCAGCAACCTGACACCTTTTCCTAACCAATAATTTATATACTCACACTAAGAGAGCTATTTTTACTATGATTTTACTAAGTTTTATCGGTACTGGCAAATACGAATTAACCTCTTATACATGGCAAGATCAAAAATATGAAACTGAATATGTTATCGATGCCATCGCCCACTTTTTTAAAGTAAAAGAAATCAAAGTTTTTACTACCAAAGAAGCCACAAAAGCTCACGGAGAGCAACTAAAAAATAAAATCAATGATAAATTTGAATTATCCTATATTGAAATACCCTCAGGCACAAAAGAAGAAGATTTATGGGAATTATTTGATAAAGTAGTAGAATCAGTGCCAGAAAATAGCGAAATTATCTTTGACATTACCCACGCTTTTCGATCGATCCCCGTCATTGTTTTACTCGCCTCTGCCTTCCTCCAAAAAGCCCGAAATGTGAATATAAAAGGTGTTTATTATGGACAATATAACAAAGAAAAAAACGAATCCCCTATATTTGATTTAACTCCTGCCATTAAACTACTAGATTGGTTAACCGCTACCGATACATTTATTAATACGGGATCATCTCAAAAATTAGGACAATTATTAGCAGATATTCAGATAGATTTTTTCAAATCAGGTAAAGCTAAAAAAGAAGAAATAAAACCCAACAAATTAAGAAATTTTGGCAGTGCGATCGCAACTATTTCAGAAAATATAGAGTTTATTCGCCCCGTAGAATTGTTAGAATCTGCTCAGAAACTTAAAAGAATGTCAGGGAAAGAAATAAGAGAAGAAGTTGGTATTTTTGCCAAACCCTTTGAACTAATTATCGATAAAATTGAACAAGATTACGCCCAATTTGCCATCGAAAAATCCGCCGAATCAGACTATCAACTGATCATCAAAAAACATTATTTATTAATAAAATGGTATGTAGAAAAAGGCTTAGGCACTCAAGCAATTTTATTATCAAGAGAATGGTTAGTCACAACTTTAGCCATCTTAGAAAATACAAATTATTTAGATAAAGACGATCGCAAAAATATCGAAAATCAACTAAACGCTATTAGTGGCAATAATCCCGAAAGAATTAAACTATATGAACAGGAAATATCTAAACACGTTAACGATATTAAACAACTAGATGATACTTGGTCACAATTAGGAAGAAATAGAAATAACATCGCCCATTGTCAAATGAATGCCGAGCAATTTTCCAGTAAAATTTTACATCAATACGCCCAAAAGTTACCGCAAACTTTAGCGGATTTATTTCCTCAACTTGACTTAATATCGTAATCGTGACATCTCCCACACTGACCTAACGGTACAGATGTGGGCTTCTTAACTTCGCAATTAAGAGTTTCTGCTTCACAGGACGGCACTAGCCTTACAGACAAGTCCACAAGACCCCCTAAATTATTTGTTTTGTGAGAAATTTCAACTAAGTTTCCCCTTTATTTAAGGGGAGTTAGGGGGGATCATAATTCGTAAAACAGGCATCTTGCCTGTATTTATCCTGCATTGACGATCGAAATCAACAGACTACGAAAACGCACAATAGTTCTCACTCCTTAGACATAGCTGATTTTCAACCTTCCCCTGATGGAGAGGGAATCTGGCTAGGCATTACCGCCAAAAAATTATTATTACGAGAATTAGAAGAAAGGATGAACCAATACTTATTATATCCTCCTCAAAATCGTAAACTGAAACTCAATCAAATATTTCTCGAACAAGCCCGAATGTTAGCCCGATGTTTACTAGAATCAAGTTTAGATTATGAACCTTTTTTTGTTAAATAACAGTAAACTACCTATTTATTACATTACAATATTAATTATAACTAAGATTAAATAAGACAATGTTTAAGCTAAAAGTAACTACCGTCGGCAATTCTACGGGGATTGTTTTACCCAAAGAAGTATTAGCAAAAATGCACATCGAAAAAGGGGATAATCTTTATCTGACTCCTACCTCCAACGGCTTTGAAATTACCCCCTATAATCCTGAGTTTGAACAAGAAATGGAAACTGCACGAGAGGTAATGAAACAATATCGCAACGCCTTACGAGAGTTAGCAAAATGAAAATTCATTGGTTATCAGTGCGTTTAGTTATAGCCATTCACCAAGAGCAAATCAGCGAACATGGAGGGGCGGATGGCATAAGGGATAAGGGTTTACTAGAGTCAGCTTTAATGCGTCCACAAAATCAATATCACTACCATCAAATTACGAATATTCCTTTCCTAGCTTCTATTTATACCTTTAGCATAGTTAAAAATCATCCTTTTATCGATGGTAATAAAAGAACTGGTTTTATTGCTGGTGTTACCTTTCTAATGCTCAATGGTTATCAATTCAAAGCCTCTGAAATAGAAGTAGTAAACATAATCAAAGCCTTAGCTAGTGGAATAATTACTGAGAAAAAATTACAACAGTGGTTTATAAAAGAAAGTGAGCAAATAGGTGAATAACAATTCTATTTTATGTAACTTTTGTTAAACATGATTAAACTTTGGCTAATTTGTTATGACGTACGAGACGACAAAAGACGTACTCAACTGGCGAAATTATTAGAGCAACACTGCGAAAGAGTACAATATTCCGTGTTTGAATGCCCTTTAGATACAAAAAAATTAGAACATCTCCTCTCAACTCGATGGTTAAAAGTCTTGAATTTACAGGAGGATAGTCTGCGGATTTATCCCCTAGATGCCTCAGCAAAGCAAAAAACAAAAATTTATGGAGTCAAAGATAACCCCCCCTATGAATCTCCCGACTACCTAATTTTGTAAAGAAATGTTAAGTTGACTTGTAAATTTGTCGCAGTTAGGTAAATATAGTAACAGAGAGTTTTAAAGACTAAAAACAAGATAAGTTATTTTTTTTACGCAGATTCACTCTGATATTAGACTTAATTTCAGTTTTTGTCCTAGAAATAGCTTTTTTACCTTGACAACTTAATAATGTTAAGAAATGTTAAGCATGAAACTGTAGTTTCTCGCAGACATCTTGTACAAGCAAGGTAGGGCAACGGTTTCCAAGGGTAGGGTTAAACTCCATCTTTACCCCGTAAGGGGACGGAAACGCTTCTACATCATTATCAGACAAGCCTAAGATATATTTTCCTAGTTAAACTCCATCTTTACCCCGTAAGGGGACGGAAACTGCCTTCTTTTTCGTGAATGATTGCTCTCAAGTCCTCGTAGTTAAACTCCATCTTTACCCCGTAAGGGGACGGAAACCTATCTCAAGCGAATCACGCTCAATCAGGATAACTCCCATCGTTAAACTCCATCTTTACCCCGTAAGGGGACGGAAACTTCATAGTCTTTAATGATTGCTTGATCATCAAGAAAGTTAAACTCCATCTTTACCCCGTAAGGGGACGGAAACTCTTTATAATTCTATTTTCACAGACAAAAAAAAAGAGGCTATTAAGCCTCCCAAACTTAGATACTTCAACCATTTTCAAGGAAACAAGTATTCAGTTTTTTAGTTATTTTTCAATACATAAGTTCTATTCTTGTCTTTCTGTCTCGTTTTCATCTTTTTTTGTCAAAGGGAGGTGGGTATTGCCCACCTTACAAGTATGGATTACATCATTCCCATGCCGGGCATTCCCATGCCACCCATGCCACCCATGCCACCCATACCGCCCATACCGCCCATATCGGGGGCTGGGGCTTCGGGTTGGGGTTTTTCTACTACTAAGGCTTCGGTGGTGATGACTAAACCTGCGATCGAACCTGCATTTTGTAAGGAAATGCGTACAACTTTAGCAGGATCAACAATTCCCGCTTTAATTAAGTCTTGATACTCGTCAGTGAGGGCATTATAACCAATATTAGCACTAGATTCTCTGACTTTTTCTACTACTACAGAGCCTTCCACACCAGAATTATTGGCAATTTGACGTAAAGGAGCTTCGATGGCTTTCATCACGATTTCAGCACCAATTTTTTCTTCTTCGATGGTGAGGGTATCTTTAAAAGCACCTAATTTAGAGCATAAGTGAATTAAAGTTGCACCGCCTCCGGGTACAATACCTTCTTCTACTGCCGCTTTAGTGGCATTTAAAGCATCTTCAATGCGCAATTTACGCTCTTTTAATTCGGTTTCCGTAGCCGCACCTACTTTGATAACTGCCACACCACCAGCTAATTTAGCGATACGCTCTTGTAATTTTTCTGCATCGTAGTCAGAGTCGGTTTCCGCTAATTGTTTGCGAATTTGAGCAACTCTTTTTTCTACATCGGCACTGTTGCCACCATCAGCCACGATCGTGGTATTATCTTTTTCGATCGTAATTTTACGAGCTTTACCTAACATATCGAGGGTAACGGTATCGAGACTTAAACCGATGTCTTCAGAAATAACTCGCCCTCCTGTTAAGACGGCAATATCTTCTAAAGCGGCTTTTCTGCGATCGCCAAAACTGGGAGCTTTGATGGCGGCTACATTTAAAACCCCTCTGGCTTTGTTAACTACTAAAGTCGCTAAGGCTTCACCGTCCACATCTTCAGCGATGATTAATAAAGGACGAGCAGAACGTGCTACATTTTCTAATACGGGTACTAAATCAACAATCGCACTAATTTTTTTATCGGTGACAAGGATAAGGGGATTTTCAAACTCGACAATTTGCTTTTCTTGATCCGTGATAAAGTAAGGGGATACATAACCTCGATCGATCTGCATACCTTCCACTACTTCTAATTCAGTAGCTAAAGATTTAGACTCCTCAACGGTGATAACACCATCTTTAGTGACTTTATCCATAGCTAAAGCAATCATTTCGCCGATTTCTTCATCATTTCCCGCAGAAACTGTGGCAACCTGACTAATAGCTTCACCTTCTACGGGTTGAGCAATTACCCCAATTTCCTTGATTAAGAAAGCCACAGCTTTGTCGATACCACGACGTAAAGCCACAGGATTTGCCCCTGCGGTAACGTTTTTTAAGCCTTCGTGAATCATAGCTTGAGCGATAACCGTAGCGGTGGTTGTACCGTCTCCTGCGATGTCTTTAGTTTTAGACGCAACTTCTCTGACTAATCTTGCCCCTGCATTTTGTAAAGGGCTTTCTAATTCGATTTCTTTAGCAACACTGACACCATCTTTGACGATTTCAGGCGCACCGAATTTTTTTTCTAATAGTACATTTCTACCTTTAGGTCCTAAAGTTACTTTAACAGCATTAGCCAAAGAGTTAACCCCTTGCTCTAAATGTCTTCTGGATTCTTCTTTAAATGATACGATCTTAGACATATATATTTTAATTTAAGATATTGATTCACCATATATAAATTTAGCACTCTTAGGCACTGAGTGCTAATACGGTTATCAGTACCTTTTCCATAGAAAATTATCAATGGTAAATCATAAACTATAGTTTTCTTTCAATTTATATCAACAATCGAAAATTAAGGGTTAAAAACCTTATTACAAATTAATTAACAATGTGATATACTTTGACATATTAGAAATCCTCAAAAATACAGGCAAGATGCCTGTTCTACGGTGATAAAATCATAATTTCTGGCAAGATGCCTGTTCTACGGTGATAAAATCATAATTTCTGTAGAAGTCTATTGTACAAAATAGTCAATTTTTGACATGATGAAAACCTATACCCTCACACAAACAAGAAATCAACTATTGCACGTTAGGATATTAAATGTTAGCTAAAATTAAAAAGATATTAAAATGATTAAAAAACTTTATTATGGAGATAATTTAGAGATATTAAGAAATCATATTGACGATGAAATTATTGATTTAATCTATCTCGATCCCCCCTTCAATTCTCAAGTAAATTATAACGTTATTTTTAACAGTCCAAAAGGAGAAAAATCCACCGCACAAATTACCGCTTTTGAGGATACTTGGACATGGAACATTGAATCAGAAAGATGTATCCAAGATTTGAAACAAATAAGGGGAGATTTAGCCGAATTATTAGATTTATTAGTGCGAACTTTAGGGAAAAATTCCCTTTCAGCTTACTTAGCAATGATGGCAATTAGGTTAGTAGAATTACATCGAGTATTAAAGTCAACAGGTAGTTTATACCTTCATTGTGATCCCACCGCAAGTCATTATTTAAAGATGATTTTAGACATTATTTTTGAGCCTAAAAACTTTAGAAATGAGATAGTTTGGGAAAGGAGTAAAAATCGTTCTTCTATTAGTAGAAATCTTCGGAAAGCCCATGATATTATCTTATTCTATAGTAAGTCAGATAATTATATTTTTAACTTACAATATAAAGAATTATCAAAGGCATCTTTAGAAAATTATCGCTATGAAGATGAGAAAGGAAAATATCGTTTAGTACCGTTATTAGTGAGTGGTAAAAGAAATGGTGAAACAGGTAAAATTTGGCGAGAAATTAATCCTAATACTCAAGGAAAATCTGGAATGCACTGGGTAACAATACCTGATAAATTAGAAGAATACGATCGACAAAATTTGATTGTTTTTTCTAAAAATGGTATTCCTAATTTGAAATATTATTTAGAAGAAAATCAAGGAGTACCGTTAAATGATACTTGGATTGATATACCTTTAATTTCTTCCAATTCAAAAGAATCTTTAGGTTATCCTACCCAAAAACCACGACAATTATTAGAAAGAATTATCTCTATTAGTAGTAATGAAAATGACTTAATTTTAGACCCTTTTTGTGGTTGTGGTACAGCAGTTCATGCTTCTGAAAAATTAAATCGACAATGGATTGGTATTGACATTACTCACTTAGCAATTTCCCTCATTGAGAAACGTTTAAGGGATGCTTTTTCTGATAAATATTTAGATAATTCAGAAGACTTAATCAAGAAAAAAACAGACTTTTTTGAAGTAGAAGGAACTCCTAATAATTTAGAATCAGCTTTAGATTTATTTAACCGAGACGCTTATCAATTTCAATGGTGGGCAATTTCTCTTGTTAATGCACAACCCTATCAAGGAAAGAAAAAAAAAGGTGCTGATTCTGGTATCGATGGTATTATTTATTTTGATGATTTTGATAGTCAAAAAAGCGAATCTGTCATCAAAAAAATTATCGTGAGTGTTAAGGGCGGTAAAAATGTTAATGTATCAATGATACGGGATTTACGGGGTACGATCGAGGCAAATAAAGCAAGTATGGGATTTTTTATTACTCTCACTCCTCCCACAAAACCGATGATTCAAGAAGCATCAAAGGCGGGATTTTATCAAGCAGGAAATGGCAAACAATATCCAGTGATTCAAGTGTTTAGTATTGAAGGTTTAATTAGTGGAGAAGAAACGCCGAAATATTATGATTTAAGTTGGGGAAGAAGTACCTTTAAACAAGCCCAAAAAGAAGCATATACTAACGGTGAACAAATAGAAATTAATGGTATTTAAACTATATAAGTTCGATCGAATCCCATGATAATTTGTAGGGTGGGTCATGGAGAAAATCAGAGATAATAGACATAATATCATGGACAGACCCACCATTATTAGTCGAGCGAAAATTAATTAATTTATGTGGTATGATAAATAATATTTGTTAGGAAAATCAAGATAACATTTTATGATTAAAAAACTTTATTATGGAGATAATTTAGAGATATTAAGAAATCATATTGACGATGAAATTATTGATTTAATCTATCTCGATCCCCCCTTCAATTCTCAAGTAAATTATAACGTTATTTTTAACAGTCCAAAAGGAGAAAAATCCACCGCACAAATTACGGCTTTTGAAGATACTTGGACATGGAATATTGAATCAGAAAGATGTATCCAAGATTTGAAACAAATTAGAGGAGATTTAGCGGAATTATTAGATTTATTAGTGCGAACTTTAGGGAAAAATTCCCTTTCTGCCTACTTAGCGATGATGGCAATTAGGTTAGTAGAATTATATCGAGTTTTAAAGCCAACAGGTAGTTTATATCTTCATTGTGATCCTACCGCATCCCATTATTTAAAGATGATTTTAGACATTATTTTTGAGCCTAAAAACTTTAGAAATGAAATCTCTTGGAAACGATCGCAACCTAAAAGTCAGACAAAAAATAACTTTTCTAATTGTCGAGATGTTATTTTAAGATATACAAAAACAAATAACTTTACTTTTCATAAAATTTATGGTGAACATAATCAAGAATATTTAGATAAATTTTATCGTTATATTGACGAAAATGGGAGACGTTATCGCTTAGGTGATTTAACTAATCCTAACCCCGATCGACCTAATTTAACCTATGAATTTTTAGGAGTAAAACGGGTTTGGCGATGGACAAAAGAAAGAATGGAAAAAGCATATCAAGATGGTATTATTGTTCAAAGTAAAAAGGGTGCAGTACCTCGTTTAAAAAGATATTTAGATGAAATGCAAGGGCAACCCATAACCGATAATTGGGATGATATAGAACATTTGCACGGTTCACACAAAGAAAGGTTAGGTTATCCTACCCAAAAACCATTAAAATTACTAGAAAGAATTATCTCTATTAGTAGTAATGAAAATGACTTAATTTTAGACCCTTTTTGTGGTTGTGGTACAGCAGTTCATGCTTCTGAAAAATTAAATCGACAATGGATTGGTATTGACATTACTCACTTAGCAATTTCCCTCATTGAGAAACGTTTAAGGGATGCTTTTTCTGATAAATATTTAGATAATTCTGAAGACTTAATCAAGAAAAAAACTGACTTTTTTGAAGTAGAAGGAACTCCTAATAATTTAGACTCAGCAATAGATTTATTTAATCGAGACGCATATCAATTTCAATGGTGGGCGATTTCCCTTGTCAATGCACAACCCTATCAAGGAAAGAAGAAAAAAGGTGCTGATTCTGGTATCGATGGTATCATTTATTTCGATGATTTTGATAGTGAAAAAAGCGAATCTGTCATTAAAAAAATTATCGTGAGTGTTAAGGGGGGTAAAAATGTTAATGTCTCTATGATACGGGATTTACGGGGTACGATCGAGGCAAATAAAGCGAGTATGGGATTTTTTATTACCCTTACTCCACCGACAAAACCCATGATTCAAGAAGCATCAAAGGCGGGATTTTATCAAGCAGGAAATGGCAAACAATATCCAGTGATTCAAGTGTTTAGTATTGAAGGTTTAATTAGTGGAGAAGAAACGCCGAAATATTATGATTTAAGTTGGGGAAGAAGTACCTTTAAACAAGCCCAAAAAGAAGCATATACTAACGGTGAACAAATAGAAATTAATGGTATTTAAACTATATAAGTTCGATCGAGAACCCCTTGATAATTTGTAGGGTGGGTCATGGAAAAAAACCTGAGATAATGGAGATAATATCATGGACAAATCTACCATTTAAAAATAGTATTTCATGATTAAAAAACTTCATTATGAAGATAATTTCGAGAATTACAATCAACTTTCTTAAGAAAGATATTTTTTAATGAGGGAGAGTAAAACTTCTGCTTCGGGGGGTTTAGCAACAAAGTCTGTCGCACCAACTAATTTTGCCCTAGCTCGATCGATATTGGTATCTTGCCCTGTTAAAATAATAATGGGGGTTTTCTCAAACACGGGAGAATTGCGCAAAAACTGACAAACACTATAACCATTAGCATTAGGCATATTAATATCTAACAGAATTAATTGAGGTTGATGTTCAATCAGTTGAGCAAAACCGTGCATTGGTTCAGGTATCGCTAATATATCATAACCTTTAGGAGTCAAGATTTTTTTGATATTATGAGCTACCACTGGGCTATCATCAATACAAGCAATTAAAATCCCCTTTGTCTTAGATGTATTTTCCGTCACAGTTGACGGCGGTGAGGAGGATTTGGGAGGAGAAGTTACAGCAGGAGTTTTGACTTCCTGAGAATTAGGTGACTGTAAATCAGGTATCTCTTTAAACTTAACAATACCTTTACGAATATAAGGAATAAGTAAACGAATCAAGTCATTCACGGATTTTTTATTTTTCAAAGCTAAATCCCAAACGCTTAATTTTCCGCCTAACCCTGTTAGTAAAGGTAATGATTCCTTCGGGTTATCTATTTTCGATAATGGTGCTAAACTAGGACTTACTGCTTTTAAACCTTGAGTATCCCATTCACTGCGTAATTTACTGGCATTATCAATAATCAACGCTACTTCCTGATTAGATAAAGCTAATACCAACACTAAACCCGACTGAGTTTTTTCCTTATCATGCCACTCAAATTCTAAATTAACAGAACCAAGTAATTCAAACAAGACTTCTTCGGTTACGCAACGAATCATCTCTTTAACTTGACTCATGCCAATTTTTTTTAATCCTAATTCATGGTACAATAATTCAAATTCCCAGGGCTGATCGTTACTAAAAGAAATTGCAGTGAATTTTTCTTCTATTTTTGCCTTTAATAATCCTCTTTTCCAACGTCTTACCCTATGCTTTTTCATCACGGCATAAGCCAATTTTCCCGAAAAAAAATGTATTTCTGCTAAAACTTCCTTGTTTTTACACAATAAAACTCCGTTTTTAGTTTCTTTGGCGATCGTACTCAAAGTTTGTTCTAAGTGTGTCACTAAATCTGTTTTGACTAGCATAGTTTTTCCCTTCCAAAGAATTTAAGTTAAGACTGATTTTAAATCAAGTTTATTACTATTTCTGAATTTTCAAAAATAATTAAGTGTTTAACACAATCAATAATTCCCGTTTTAGCTAAAATTGGTATTGTTTTATACATTAATGTTCCCGTTGAAGAAAATTGGAAAAATTATCCCATCTTGAACAAAAAAAAACAACTTTTCTTAACAAAAATAAGCTATAACGCATCTAAAGTTTACTGATAAAGATAGGCAAAAGGTAACAGTTCATATTAGTCAATAGTTATCAGTATTTTTAACTATATTTTTAACTATATTTTTAACTATTAGAAAAAAATGTAAGTTAAATACATCCTAGCTTAAAACTTACTTTGAATTAAAGTTTATGCTCTTAATTAAATCATCTATTTTAATTTTAGGGTTAATATTCCCTGAGAAAACCAATTTATTAAATAACTTAACATTACCTTATCCTTTCCGATTTACACCACCGAAAATTTTATGTCGAACTCAGGTATTATTAACTAGAACAGCAACGAATCTGAATGCAAAAAAATATACTCTCACCATGAAAGAATATGACTTAGTTATTATCGGAGGCGGTTCAGGTGGTTTGGTTGTCGCTAGTGCGGCTGCACAATTAAAAGCCAAAGTTGCCTTAGTGGAAAAGCATCGTTTAGGTGGGGATTGCCTGTGGTATGGTTGTGTACCAAGTAAGTCTTTAATTCACGCCAGTAGAATTGCTTATCAAGTGCAAAATAGCCATCAGTTTGGTGTTTATAGTCAGGGTGTGGAGATAAAATTTGATCAAGTCATCAATCATGTTAATAGTGTAATCAGTTCGATCGAACCCCATGATTCCCCTGATAGATTTAGGAGATTAGGAGTTGAGGTTATTTTTGGCGATGGTAAGTTTATTGATGAAAATACCTTTGAGGTGGGGGAAAGACAGTTACAAGCCCGTAATTTTGTCATTTCTACGGGTTCAAGTCCTAAAATTCCTGATATTGAAGGGTTAAAAGAAGTGGGTTTTATTACCAATGAGCAGGTTTTTTCTTTAACGGAATTACCAAAATCCATGGTGATTATGGGAGGAGGTGCGATCGCCTGTGAGTTAGGACAAGCATTAAGGAGATTAGGTTCAGAAATCACCATTATAGCGAGTAGAAGTCAACTTTTGCCCAAAGAAGACCCAGAAGCATCTCAAATCATTGAAAATCAGTTTCAAGAGGAAGGTATAAGAATAATTAAGTCTGCTAAAGCCGAAAAAGTGGAATTGATAGACGGTAAAAAAGTTGTGAGCGTAGGGGAAGAAAAGTTGATTGTTGACGAAATTTTAGTCTCGATTGGACGTACTCCTAATATTCAATCCCTTGATTTAGAAAAGGCAAATGTTGACTATAATCCACAAGGAATTAAGGTTAATCAAAAACTGCAAACTACCAATAAAAAAATCTATGGTTGCGGTGATGTTATCGGCGGTTATCAATTCACCCATGTCGCAGGATATGAAGCCACGATCGTACTGCAAAATGCTCTTTTTTTCCCTAGCAAAAAAGCTGATTATCGAGTCATTCCCTATAGTATTTTTACTTCTCCAGAATTGGCTAGAGTTGGCTTAAATGAACCTCAAGCAACAGATATTTATGGTGATAATATAGTTATTTTAAAACAAGATATTAAAGGGGTCGATCGAAATCAAACGGAAGGAAAGATTAAAGGATTTGCCAAAATTATAACTACTTTAAAAGGGGATATTTTAGGAGCGACTATTGTGGGAGAATCCGCAGGAGAATTAATTCATGAAATAGTTTTAGCCATGACAAATAATCTTAAGGTAAGTAGTTTAACAGGGATTCATATTTACCCAACTTTAAGCGAAATTAATAGCAAAACAGGGTTACTTTTTACTAAACAAAAATACGCTAAAAATCAGACTTTACAAAACTTGTTAAACACATTTTTTAGCCTACGCCGTTGGTTAGGTTAAATATAGTAACTTGATTTCTCCCTCTCTGTTTCGATAAATATAAGGCTCGATCGCATTGATTAATTAATTGACAAGGGGTAAGATCAAAATCAGGTGTCATAGTGCTAATCCCTAAACTTAAAGTTACATAAGGACATACGTTCGATCGAACATGGGGTATTTGTAAATTCAAGATAGCCAGACGCATCTCTTCAGCAATAATTAATGCACCTTCGGCATCTGTATTCGGTAAAACAACCACAAATTCCTCTCCCCCATATCTAGCCACTAAATCACTACTACGTTTCGGTATTTTATCTATATTTTGGGCAACGGTAATTAAACACTCATCCCCTTTTTGATGCTGATAGTAGTCATTATAGAGCTTAAAATAATCAATATCCATGAGAATTAAGGCTAAACTTTGTTTCTCTCTTAAGTGTCTTTGCCATTCAATGGCTAAATAATTATCAAAACGACGACGATTCGCTATCTGGGTTAAACCATCTAAATTGGCTAATTTCGATAACTCTTGGTTAAGTTTTTGTAACTCTAAGGTTCGATCGTTTACCTGTTGTTCTAAAATGCGATTATATTCGGATAAGAATTTTTCCGCTTCTTTTCTTTGAGTAATATCTTGAAACGCTGCCATGGCATATTGTACGTTACCAAAACTATCATAAATAGGTGTTCCCCATGCTTCAACAGGAATTACTCGATCGAGTTGATGAATTTCGATGTCTTCGCAGGTGGATATTTGCCCTTTTAAGGCTTTAATAATGGGTAATTGATCATTAGGATAGATATTATTCGTACCTGCGATATAATTTTGATAGACTTCCGAAATATTATCTGAAGTTACATTTGGAACAACTCCTTTACCTAAAAGGATTTTACCTTGTTGATTAGCATAATATGGGCTTCCTTTTGCGTCTAAAATGGCTACCCCTACGGGTATCGCTTCTAAAAATTGTTGTAATTGTTCTTCTTTTTCCTTAACTTGGCTGTATAATTGAGCATTGCGAATGGCAATCACTGCCTGTTGGGAAAGTAGGGTTAATAATTCAATTCTATCCACAGTAAACGCACCACTGATTAAATTATTCTCTAAATAAACCACCCCCACTAATTTATCTTGATTGATTAATGGATAACAAAGGAGAGAAAGGGGTTGATAGGTTTTGATATAGTTATCTTGAGTGAAATTATTGTAAAAATGAGCATGGGTTGTTTTATCACCTCGATCGAATAAAATAGTTTCTTTAGTACGCGCCGTATAATAAACAATTGACTCTGGTAAAATTTCCTCTATAGGTTTTTCTTGAGAAATAGTTACCGTGTCGTTATCACCATAAACAGAAACCACAAAATCACCGATGTCACCTTTTGCCGTAGGTTGATGCAATAATAAACAACCCTTAGTACCTCCTGCGTTTTCTAGTAAAATTTTCATGAGAGTTTGTAGGAGATTTTCTAAAATAATTTCCTTCGTTATCGCTTGAGAGGCTTTCATCACGGTTTTTAAGTCAAAAATTGCTGTGGCATTGATATTTCTATCGGTGTGAGAAATAATCGTTGGTATAGAAGAAACTCCCTTAGATACCACCTTAAATAATTGTGGATATTTTTCTTCTAAATCTTGTACCTTTGCTTTTGCCCCCCAAAGACTATAATCATAGTGGGATTCTTTAAGATAAAAATGTCCTAGTTTTTCTTTGCCCCACTGAAGATAAAATTGGGCGTATAATTCTTTAATAAGGGCTAATTCTTTGAAATATTGATTTTTTTTAGCAACTTCTATCGCTGACTCATAAAATTCTATCGCCTTGCCTTTATTCCCTAAAACTCTTTCTTTTTCCGCCTCAATTAAATCGTATTTATGTTGATGATTCATCGGAGCAGTTTTTGCCCATTGCGCTACGATACTTTGATGATAAATAATTTTTTCCCATATCTTTTCTTGGGTGATAACTTCTCCTCTGATGATAAGTGAAAATGATGTTTCCCTTGATGTCGATGTTTTTTCTGTCAAGGAAGGATATAAAGCTAAATAAGTTAAAGCGGAATAAAAATGATAAACGGGAAAAAAGATAAGGGAAGACACCCCTTCTAAATAAGACTCCCCTTCTGTAAGGTAATCTAAAGCTGAATTATAATTATGAAAAGAGTAAGCTAAGATAATTTTATAAGTATAGGCTTGAGCTAATGCCGTTAATTCCTGTTGTTGACGATGGTAGGGAAACATTTTCATTTCATCGTAGAAATTCCCCCTTAAATAATGAGGTTGTAGTTTTTTCTCTTGTAAATTTATAATTGTTTCCTGCAATATATCAATATAAACCTTAGCAGAATCTTGCTTTAATTCCATTAAAAGACTGTAATGGTTATTTATCTCCCCTTGTAAATAATCTAACTCAACACCTCCAAAAAAGAGAGTAAAACCATAGGCGAGGATAGTGTAACCCCAAGTTAAAAAGTCTCCTGCGTCTAAACAAATTTTAATCGTTTTTTGATAAAGAGGAAAAGTTGCCCTCATGGCTTCTTTGCGAGGTTGAATACAAGTAGCGAAAATTTGCCCAATCAACCCCTTATACTGATATTCTGGATAATTTTCTGTCAACTCTAAAGCTAACTCACCGAAACTATAACCCTTTTCTACCTCCCCAAAAAAAGTACATAACACCATGCCATAAATGGCATAACCAACCCCTGAAACAGCGCTATTACCATACTCTAAAGAAAGACTAACCATCATTCCCCCCAAAAATGGCAATAATTCAGGCATTCCTTGAAAAATAGGGGAATATAAACGCCAAAATATCTCCATTATCGCCTTAGCTTTTTTATTCTCCATCGGCGGTAAGTTAATTAAATCCTCGATATTTTTTCCTGTTAGCGATGTTTCTAGTTTGGTAAAAATACATTGATTAAAGGTAGTTGGTAAATCAACCCCTAACTCTTGTAAGGCTTGTCTGCCAATGTCGATGGCGGATAATAAATTACTCTGGGAAGTCTCTACCGCTATCAAAATTTTATAGACTCTCACCTTATCTAAAATGGAAGTGGCGTTAATTAAGACACTATCGGCTTTTTGTCTCATCTCCTCCATATCGCCGTTTAAGTAGGCAACCTCTACCATAGTGGCATAAAGATTTAAGGTTAAATCGTATTGATTTTGCCAACAATTATCCCTTAATAATTCCATGGCGATGATCAAATAAATTTTTGCTACACTATAGGCGATGTTATTTTTAGCTTTTATTCCCCCCATTAAATTTAAGTAGGCTAATCTTTCTTGTCGGTTGCCATCGGTGATTAATTCTCTAGCTTTATTCAAATGTTCTAAAATATCAAATATCTTATTTTCTAATTCATTTTCTCTGGTATTTTCTAATAGTAATAAACCTATTTTGAGATGAATTTTTGCTTTTTCTTCTTCTGACATTAGGCTATAAAATGCTTGTTGAATGCGATCATGTTTAAATTGATACTTTTCAATGACTAAATTTTCATCTAAAGCCGTCAAAGGGAGAATTAAACCAGCATTAATAGCGGTAATTAAATCAGGGAAAATATGAGTAGGTAATGTATCTTTAATTAGACTTAAACTAGAGAGAGTAAAATTAGTACCTAAACAAGCAGAATATTTTAAATTGCATTGGGTAGAACAAGGTAATAAATTTATTTCATTAATCATTAATGCTACCACATTATCGGTGATATTTTGGTTAATAATTTTCTGAATTTTCCATTGCCATTGACGTTTTTTATAATTAAAGTAAATAAGTTTCTTTTGATATAGATTGACTAAAAATTGTTTAACAAAAAAAGGATTCCCTAATGTTTTCTCATAAACTAATTGGGCTAAATCTTTAATCTCAATAACTGGGCGTTTTAGGGTATCTGACATCAAATCATAAACATTTTCTAAGGTTAAGTTACCTAAACTAATCTGATTAAATACTTGCTGATTATCTTGAAAATAATTAAATAATTGATTGAGGGGATGATTGTCTTTAATTTCTTGATTTCGATATGCACCAATGAGGAAAAAATATTTAAGCCCTCGATTATTAACTAATAGTTTAATTAACTCAAAAGTGGCTACATCTGCCCATTGTAAATCATCTAAAAATAATACCAAAGGATGTTCTTTTGAGCAACAACAGTTAATGAATTTTTGAAATAGTAATTTAAAACGATTTTCTGATTCTTTTATCCCAACTTCTACTGCGGGTAATTGTTTACCAATTATTAATTCTAATTCGGGAATAACATCAATAATAACTTGTCCATTTGTTCCCAATGCTTCTAATATTTTACCCCTTAACTGTTCCAAATAGTCTTTTTTTTCGGTTAAAAATTGCTTTAATAATTGTCTTAAAGCAGAGGCGATCGCACCATAGGGAATATTTTGTTGAAATTGCTCAAATTTACCAGTAATTAAATAACCTTTTTTTTCGGTAACAGATTGATAAATTTCTTGAACTAATACCGATTTTCCTGTACCAGAATAACCCTTAATAAAAATAATTTTACTATATTGTGAGGTGGGTTCGATCGATAACTTATTATCATCCTCACTATCATCAATAATACCCTTAACAAGCTCATTATTTGACTGTTTTAAAAAATCATCTTCCCTATTCCCTCTTCCCTTTTCCCCCCCTTTATCAATATCTTTTATTTCCTGCTCTAATATATAATTAAAATTATCTAAAAGTAACTTAATTTCTGCATCTCTACCGTATAATTTTTCGGAAATATTAAACTTATCAGAAATATCTTGACTAGCAATAGGAAAATAATCAATTTTATGAGTTAAAATAAACTGTTTTAAACAAGATTCTAAATCAGCTTTTAATGCCCATATACTTTGATAACGATCGTCGGGATTTTTAGCCATTAATTTCATGATAATATCAGAAATAGGCTGAGGAATTAAAGGATTAATTTGAGAAGGAGAAGGGGGATTTTTAGCTAAATGACAATAAATTAATTCTAAAGAATCTTCTGTTTCAAAAGGTAATTTTCCCGTAAATAATTCGTATAAAGTAACCCCTAAAGAATAAAAATCCGTGCGATAATCTAGGCTAAGATTAAGCCTTCCCGTTTGTTCGGGGGACATATATGCTAAAGTACCCTCTAAAATATGAGGCTCTTTTAAAAGAGGATTTTCTTTAGTTAAACGAGTAGCAATTCCTAAGTCAATTATTTTTAATTTTTCGGTTTTGTAGTTAAAAACAATATTCTGAGAATTAATATCTTTATGAATAATATTAGCGGTGTGAAGTTGTGCTAAGGCATTAACAATTTTAATGGCAATTTTGAGAGATTCAAGACAAGAAAAAACGGAATGATTTTGTAAAATACTTAAAGATTCTCCCCCAAAATCTTCTAAAATCATCATCAATCTATCATCGTATTCTTGTAAAGCATAAGCCTTAATGATGCCATCTAAATTGAGGGATTTTGTTAACTCATATTCTTGTTTATAGCGAATTAATGAATCAGAGGAGGGATAATTTTTCTTTAAGACTTTTAAAATTATCTTTTGATGATTAGACAAACAAATCCCACGATAAACCTTCGAGTTTATATTCTCGTAAATTTGCTCAATAATGTCATAATCCGATAAAGTAATCATAATGAATAATCAGGTAGCCATCAGGTAGCAGGTTTGAGATTTTATTTTTATTATAAGACAGGGATTAAGACAAGAGGCATTTAATCTACATTTATTAACAATGAATAATGAATAATGAATAATGAATAATGAATAGGGAATAGGGAATAGGGAATAGTGAATAGGGAATAGTGAATAGGGAATAGGGAATAGGGAATAGGGAATAGGGAATAGTGAATAGGGAATAGTGAAGAAGAGAGAAGGGGAAGAGGGGGAGGGGGAGGAAATAATTATAGTTTTCTGATGGGGTTGGGTTTAATATATTAAACCCCTACATTTTTAATTCCTCATTCGTCATTCCTTATTTCTCATTCTTAATTCTTAATTCTCAATTTCTTATTACTTTAACAAAGACGAATTAAATGACAAAACCTTTATTTCTGATCATCGATGGACACTCTTTAGCTTATCGTTGTTATTATGCCTTAGCCAACACAAAAAAAGGTGCTTTAAAAACTTCAACGGGGATTCCTACTAGCGTTTGTTTTGGTTTTCTCAATACTCTCTTACAAATTATCAGCGAATATCAACCTCATAGTTTAGCAGTTGCCTTCGACTTGAGAGAAGCCACTTTTCGCCATAATGCTGATGCTAATTATAAAGCCGATCGAGCCATCCCCCCTTCAGATTTTATTCAGGATTTGAATAATTTGCAGGAATTACTCAGGGCGTTAAATATTACTATGGTGACAGCGTCTGGTTATGAAGCTGATGACGTGATTGGCACATTAACAACTTTAGCAGTTGCCCAAGAATACCAAGTAAAAATTTTAACAGGCGATCGAGACTTATTTCAACTGGTGAATAATGAGAAAGAAATAACAGTTTTATACATGGAAAAAAGTTTAGGTAAATACGCAATTTATAATGATGAAGCGGTGTTTACTAAGATGAAAGTTAAACCCTCGCAAATTGTCGATTATAAAGCCTTATGCGGAGACAAATCCGATAGTATTCCGGGAGTGTTAGGCATAGGAGAAAAAATAGCGAGTAATTTATTAAGTGAGTACGATAATTTAACGAATATCTATAACAATTTAGATAATATCAAACCAGCAGTAAAAAATAGGTTAATCAAAGGAGAAAAAGAGGCTAATCATTCTCAGTTTTTAGCTCAAATTATTACTGACATTAAATTAAACTTATCCTTAGATAGTTGTCAATTAAGAGGTTTTGATAATCAACAAATTATTCCCTTACTGCAACACTTAGAGTTAAATAGTTTCGTCAAACAAATTAATACTATTCAACAAAAATTAGGCGGAAATTTCTTAACCGTAGCTGAAGAAAATTTAACCCCAGAAGATAGTCAATTATCTTTATTTAGTCAACCTTCTCCTCCTCAAGATTCGTCACAAATTAGGGATACTTTTATTGTTGATACCCTTGACAAATTAACACAATTAGCCACTATTATTACACAACATTCTTTGACGGCATGGGATACAGAAACCGATGGTTTAGATACTCAAGAAGCTAACTTAATTGGTATTGGTTGTTGTTGGGGTAACGTTTGGGAAAAAGTAGCTTATATTCCTGTCAAACATTCCCAAGGGCAACAGTTAACTCTCTCGGAAATTAAGACAATTTTACAGCCTATTTTAGAAGATAAACAATACCCTAAAACCTTCCATAATGTGAAGTTCGATCGACTAATTTTAGCCCATCATGGTATTAATATTCAAGGGGTTATTTTTGACACCATGTTAGCTAGTTATGTTTTACAACCCGAAGATAGTCACAAGTTAAGCAATTTATCTCGTAAATATTTATCGGATATTATCGCCTTAGACTATGAAGATTTAAACCTCGACAAAAAGCAAAATATAGGAGATTTAGCTATCGAAAAAGTCGCCGAATATTGTGGCTTAGATGTATTAGCAACTTTTAAGTTAACTCAAATTTTACAAGAAAAACTAGAGGATTTACCCTCCTTAAAACCAGTCTTTGATATTGAGTTAAAGTTAGAGCCTATTTTAGCAAACATGGAAACTTTAGGAGTAATGATCGATCGAGACTATTTAAGTATATTATCTCAAGAAATTAACCAAGAATTGCAGATTATTGAAGAAAAAGCCTATCAAGAAGTAGGTAACTTTAACCTTGCCTCCCCAAAACAATTAAGTGAGTTATTATTTGAAGAATTAGGCTTAGATAAACGCAAATCCACCAAAACAAAAACAGGCTATTCTACTAATCAAGCCGTCTTAGAAAAACTGAAAGGAGATCATCCTATTATCGATTATATTTTAAGTCATAGAACCTTAGCAAAATTAAAATCAACTTATGTGGATACCTTACCAACTTTAGCTAATCCAAAAACTAATAGAGTCCACACTAATTATAATCAAATGGTAACGGCAACGGGGAGGCTTTCTTCCTCTAATCCCAACTTACAAAATATCCCCATTCGCACAGCATTTTCTCGACAAATCAGAAAGTGTTTTATTCCTCAAAAAAACTGTAAATTTTTAAGTGCTGATTACTCTCAAATCGAGTTGAGAATTTTAGCTCATTTAAGCGAAGAAGAAATCTTAATATCCGCTTACCAAAATCAACAAGATATTCACGCCGTCACCGCTAAATTATTACTAGATAAAGAAGACATTACTTCCGAAGAAAGAAACTTAGGTAAAACCATTAATTTTGGCGTTATTTATGGCATGGGTGCACAAAAATTTGCAAGAGAAACAGGAGTAACCACCACTGAAGCCCAAAATTTTATCAATATTTATCGAGAAAAATATCCTAAAGTTTTCCACTATTTAGAAACCATGAAAAAAGAGGCTTTAGTTAATGGTTATGTTACTACTATTTTAGGTAGAAGACGTTATTTTAATTTTGACGATCGAGCCTTGCAAAATTTAAGGGGAAAAGATATAAAGGAGGTAGAATTATCCCATTTAAAACTCAATAATTATACCGCACAACTATTAAGAGCTGCCGCTAATGCACCAATTCAAGGCTCAAGTGCAGATATTATTAAACTGGCGATGATAGAGTTAGATGGAATTTTAGCCCATTATCAGGGCAATTTATTATTACAAGTACATGATGAATTAGTTTTTGAATTGCCTTTAGAAGAAATAGACGAATTAACGACTAAAATTAAAGAGACAATGGAAAATATTATCCCTTTAAAAGTACCTTTAATTGTCGATATTCACACTGGAGATAATTGGATGGAAGCCAAGTAATACCTGAGTTTGACGTAAAATGAGAAAGATAAGAGGGATTTTTCTGAGAGGTAAAATTGCATTTAGCGATCGTTAAATAAATTTAACTCAATTTTCGCAAAAAATATCAGCGTTTTTCATAATAATTTATTTTCTAACCATAAAAATTAATCAAATCTTCTTATAATTTCGATCGGAAGATTATCTATGTCTGCAATAAAAGCAACTTCATAAATTCGATCGAGAATCATTTGTTGTTGGGGGGGTAATAATATCTTTAAAGGAATTACCGAAGTTTGTTTAAATTTCTCTCCCAATTTTTCTAACCATATCGGTAAACTAATTTCTTCATCGGTGATGTCAAAGGAAAGATGGTAATATCCCACATAATGCTCATCATAAAAGGCATCGGGGGCGGGTTTGGGTTGGGGTATTTGCATTAATTCTAACCTTGCGCCTCTTCCTTCTAACCAACAGGCTAAAGTATAACCTGCAGTGAATCTTTCTTTTACCGTAAACCCTAATAATTCGTAAAATTCGATCGATCTCATTATATCCGCCGTACGGATAGCGACATGGTGTAATTTCATACTTTACTCAAATAACCGAAAATAAGGATAACGAGAAGGTGCGCCTTTTTCTTTTTCCAAGATAAAATTAACAATGTCCCAATAAGGCTCATCGTTAGATTGATGACTAAATTCCACAGGTAAACCGTATAATTTATAGGTTTTAGTCTCCTGATTACCTTGCCAATTATTTCCCTTTTCTAAATAAGAACTAATTAAGGGATAATATCTCTGGGCAATAATTACCTTAGTTGCTCTGTAACCTTCAGTATAAAGCATATCTAGGGCTTCGTGAATTTCAAATCTAATGCCGTCAGGGTGACTATGCTGTCTATACCATTTATCCTCCCATAATTTCCAGTGTCTGCCCGATTGTAAATGTACTAATTCTTGTGTATTTGGATTAGCTTCAAAAGCACCATGACGAGGACATAAATAAGTATCTGTGAGGGTTAACGCTTGAATAACTTGCCGACAATGGGGGCATTTGATTTCTGAACCAAAAATGGGATATTGGAAATTAATATCTGTCATAATTAATTGTGACTAGGCTGAATTAAATAATCGAACTTTGCCCTTCATTATAATTCTGATCTCAAATATTAACTGATGTTACGCAAAAATAGAATTAGTTGTTGATTGGAGGTGTCAGGTTTCGGGTTTAAAAATCAAAAAAATTCAGACTCTTCTACTAATTTATCATTATTTTATAAATTTCTCGACGAGAAAGACTGGTATATTGGGCTAAATGTTGACTGGCTTCGCTTTTACTCATGCCTTGTTGTAATAATTTAGTCATCTCAATTTTTAGCTCATTTTCTGATAAATTAATCTGCTCTAACTCCAGATTTCCCTCTAGGATAATAGTATATTCTCCCTTTGGTTCTTTGTTTTGATAGAGTTCGATCGAATCTTTAATAGTACCACGCCAAATATCTTCATGCAATTTAGTTAATTCTCTAGCTAAGGCAAGATGACGAGTTTCACCAAAAAAATGTGCAAAATCGGCGAGGGTTTTCTGGAGACGATGAGGCGCTTCATAGAAAATCATGGTGCGTTTTTCCTGTTGTAAACTTTCCAAAAGATTATCCCGTAACTTCTTTTTGGTGGGTAAAAAGCCTTCAAAACAAAATCTTTCGGTAGTTAAACCAGAGGCAATTAAACCGTTAATTCCTGCCATTGCACCGGGGATGGAGATAATATTAATATCAGCTTCTATACAGGCTAACACTAAATGATACCCCGGATCGGAAATAGCAGGAGTACCAGCATCGGTAACTAAGGCAATATTTAATCCTTGCTGTAGTTTATCTAATAAATCTTTAACCCGTTGTTGATGGTTATGCTGATGATAGCTAATACTAGGAGTTTTGATTTGATAATGGTGTAATAATTTACCCGTATGGCGGGTATCTTCGGCGGCGATTAAGTCCACATTTTGTAGAGTTTCGATCGCACGAAAAGTAATATCTTTTAAATTGCCGATGGGGGTAGCTACTAAATAAAGTATTCCTGTCACGATTTTGATAATTGACAATGGACAATAAACAATGAAGAATGAAGAATGAAGAATAAAGAATGAGAAAAGACGATGAGAATTTACGAGCTAATAATAAAAAACGTCATTCCGAGCATACAGAGGAATCTCTCAAACCTTAATTGTAGTTTATGATGCGTAAGTTCAGACAATAATTCATTAATTATAGGTAATTTTTATGAGTCAATTTACTGTTAATCTTCTTCAAGGTTCAATCTCTTTTAATTTTAGTATTAGTGCGGCAGAAAAACTTAAACAAGAAATTGGACTTTTGATGGAAAGTTTGAAAGAAATTGCCATAGATGCTAAAAGCGGTGGAAAACCAACCCCTAAAAAGGCGATGGAATATCAACACACGGGGGATGTCTTTTTTGAGGTTTTTTGTAATCCTAATATCTATGGAAATCCCTTTTCTGCAAAAATGTTGATTACCGTGAGAGACGATCGATTAAGATTAACTTCAGAAGTGGAATTAACCCGTTTAATGGAAGATTTAGATCAATATTTGAATCAATAATTAGATTGTTTTTTATGATATATGGAGGTAAATATGATGTTATCAACAGATATTAAACAAGAAGTAATAGTTAAAAGAATAGAGGAGATTGTTTCTATTTTAATGTTAGAACGTCCTTTATTCAAAGAAGAACTAAATTATTCAGAAATAGTTACACATTTAGTTAATATTGTTCAGAAAAATTTAACGAATGAGCAATTTAATAGTATGTCTAATGATAAATTAAAAGAAAATTGTAGTTTTGTTATGGCTACGGAAATTCTAGGAAAAATTGGAGAGGAATTCACTCCCGAACAAATGGCTATTTTTGATGATGCAATTAAACGAAAATAAAAAATTATGAGTTATTTATTAGATACAAATATTGTTTCTTACGCCCTTAAAAATAATCTCAAAATTAAGCAAAAATTAGAGACAATGAAATTTCTGGGTATTGATATTTTTATCAGTTGTATAACTTATTTTGAAATAAAAAGAGGATTTTTAGTTGTTGATTCACCAAAACAAAGAGAAAAATTTGATAAATTATGTCAAGATTATTCAATAGTATTCTTAGATGATTTAGCAATTTTAGAAAAAGCCTCCGAAATTCATGCTAATTTGAGATTAAGAGGTTTGCCAATACAAACAGAAAATATTTTAATTGCATCAACTGCTATTGTAAAAAATTTAATCATGGTTTCTAATGATACTGATTTAACTAGAATTAACGAATTAAATTTAGAAAATTGGATAGAGTAATAAAATATTAACATTAGGGAATGAAAATCAAATTATTATCTAATGCTATTCGTTGAATATGCGATCGTAATCTAATATCATCTAATCTGATAATTTGCTAATGATTACAACTTAAATCATTTTTCGCTCTTTCGTAAAGTGCTATTGCTTCTTCATCATTGTGGGCATTAAAATAGATGATTCCGTCTATTTTTCCATAAATTTGCTCATTTTCATAGAAATATCTTGACCATATTCATTATTCACTATCCACTATTGTCCTACTGTGACATCTCCCACACTGACCTAACGGTACAGATGTGGGCTTCTTAACTTCGCAATTAAGAGTTTCTGCTTCACAGGACGGCACTAGCCTTACAGACAAGTCCACAAGACCCCGTAACCGCTACCCTCCACAGACCGATACCGACTGCCCATCGGCTTTAATGCTTTAACCGTATCCACCGCTATGCACTGTTCACCAGTTTTTTGCCGTACGTTTGTCTAAATATAAAATATCCAATTCTTGTTGCATCTGGTTCACTACTCGATCGAAACACTTTTGTACATAAGCTCGATCGAAACTCGCCTCCACACCGTAGTTATCAAAATAAATGGGTTTACAAACTCTGGTGGTCATGGGTACAGGTAATGGTATATTAGGTAAAGGACCTAATGCTAAACCCCATGGTAAGCCTAGATAAATAGGAAAGGTTTTAGGATCAAGATCAAAAATCCAAGGAAATAAGCCCTGTTTATGCAGTTTTTTCACGTCTTCATATAAATCTGCTATGACAAAAATACTCTCGTGAGCGCCTTTCGAGATGAGGGGTACAATGGGTAAAGAATAACGCAACGCTAATTTGATAAAGCCTTTTCTACCAACAAATTTTATTTTATTTCTTTCTGTATAAGGACGAAACACATCTTCAGCACCTCCCGGATATACTAATACACTAGCACCAGATTCGATCGCTTTGATTGCCATATTCGGATTTGCTCGAATTGCACCCGTTTTTGCCGCCATACTGGTAACACCTTGATAAGCCGTCCATGCGATGGGGTGCATTAAACCATAGGCTAACCTTTCTGTACCAAAACGCCTAAACCAATCATACATCATCATAACCATATCAGGGGCAGCTATACCACCGTTATGAGAGCCGACTAACAAAACTTGTCCATCGGGGATATTTTCCCAACCACTGGTTTGAACTCTAAAGTAGTATTTATAAAGAAATTCCCAAAATGGCATTAATTGTTTTATTGTATCAGGGTCTCGTTGGGTTAATGACCAACCGAAAAAATTTTTATCCATTAAAATTGCGATCGAGTTTACGTTACTTTTTCTCTATTAATTTTAACTAAAATATTCCTCAAATTGTCAGAAAATTTATCATAATTGTTGACCTTTTTCTAGTATGATTTTCAATCAAGTATCTTTATTTTATTAGTCTTATTATTAAATTTATGAAAGTATTTATTGCTGATTTCGATTTATTTTTTAAAATAGGAGGAGGGCAAACTTTTTATCGTCAAATTATTGAAAAAAACCCTCACATTAATTTCTATTATCTCATCGATCGAGAAGATATTAACAATTCTCGTCCTCAAAATGCCCATAGTATCCCCTATAAACCTATTTATGATCTTCGGGAATTGGATCATTATATCAACGTAACGCCTCCCCGTTGGGTATTTCGATCGTTTATTTTAGCTAGTAATATCGCTAACTCTGTGACTGGATATGAGTTTGATGTGGTGGATGCCCCCGATTATGAACAATATACCCTCTTTTTGCGTCCTGCTTTGGCATTTCATCGGGTAAAGTGTGAAAAAGTTGCCCTTTCTATGCACGGCAAAATATCCACTACTTTAAGATTAGATTGGTTTGGTTCAAATGATGTTAATATCCCCTTAGATTTAGTGGAAAAAATGCAGTTTAAAACTGCGGATATTCGTTATGGAATTAGTAAAAGTTACCTGCAAGAATGGACAGATTTAGTAAGTTTAGAAACTCAATATTTTAATCCTTTACACTTTATTGATTTACCCAAATCACAACCTTTAATTAATGAAGATCAAAAACCTAATTTATATTTTATTGGTAGAACAGAAAAAAGAAAAGGAGCAGATATTTTTATTAATTTAGTTTGGTGGTTATCATCTCAATACTATCATCAAGCTAGTATAATTGGTCCTCATAGTTATAGTGAATTTGGTGATTCTTCCGAGTCTTTACTTCGATCGATGATTAATAAAAGACTAATTAATATTACCATTGAACCGCCAAAATCTCGACTAGAATTAACACAACTTTTTGCTAAACCTGCCATTACTTTTTTACCTTCCCGTTACGATACCTTAAATTTATTGGCTTTAGAATCTTTATTTTCGGGATGTCCTACTGTTATCGGTAGTGGTGCAGGAGTTTGTCAATTTTTAGACGAAAATTTCCCTCAATTACCCTACATAAAAATTGATGTGGACAATACATATAATTGTTTGCCTAAGTTAATGGAAGTTTTAGAAAATTATCACAATTATCGACAACATTTAAACGAGATTTTATTAACCCTTAATACTAATACGAATGATCCTAATTTAAGCGACATTTATCAAGTTGAAAGTACAGAAAATCAAGAGACATCCGCAGAGTTAAATGAATGGTATAGTCAATTAATTAGTTATGTTCGATCGAACTCTGAAAAACAAAGTTTAGCCAAAAATATTAAATCAACTCTTATTCAAAAAGTAATTAAACCTCCCCTAAGAAAAGTTAAACAAAAAGTTCTGAGTTATGGAGAAGATACTCGCTCTTATCAACTACTAAAATCACCTTTTTTAGCAGGACAATATCAGAAAGTATTTGCCTTAAGTGAACAAACGGAATTAGACATAGAAAAAAAACTGCAACAAGTTTGGAATTTAGCAGAAACTTTTGAACCAGAAGCTAAGGGTATTAAAGGAAAAATACAAAGTGCTTTTCGTATCGATCGAGTCAGAGTATGGCGAGAAATTGCCCGTTTAGAAAGAATGCGTGGTAATGATTTAGTTGCCTCAACCTATTATATAAGAAGCATGAGAGCGTTAGGTTATGACAGATTTAATGAGTTACCCTACGTTATAAAAACTTTAACAGAAAAAGGCTTTATTCCTGAAGCAAAAACCGCCGAAGCAATGTTTAAAGAC
This sequence comes from Geminocystis sp. CENA526, assembly GCF_050753365.1. NCBI lineage: Bacteria > Bacillati > Cyanobacteriota > Cyanophyceae > Chroococcales > Geminocystaceae > Geminocystis > Geminocystis sp. CENA526. The sequence continues at coordinate 1,373 of NZ_JBLZFY010000036.1, read as the reverse complement.
ATCCATCAACAAACAGAAAAATGCTTTAATCTTTTAAATGAAACTTATCAAAATAACCTCCAATATTCACCAGAAGAATACGAATTTTTAGAGGAAAAAAGGCACAAAGAAAGTTATCGAGTCTCAGTGATAGTTTCTCTTTATAATGCTTCCGATAAATTACCTTTATTTTTGAGAGTTTTAGCTGATCAAACTTTAGTCAAAAAAGGCGAAGTTGAAATCATTTTAGTCGATAGTGGTTCGCCCGATCGAGAATACCAAGTATTTCAACAACTGCAAGAAGAATTAAACTTGCAAATCGTCTATTTACGCTCTCATAATCGAGAAACCATCCAAAAAGCATGGAATAGAGGTATTTTACTATCTCGATCGAACTATATCACCTTTTTAGGAGTCGATGAAACGATTTTACCTGAATGTTTAGAAGTGTTAGCCCAAGAATTAGATGATCACCAAGACATCGACTGGGTAATCAGTCATAGTTTAGTTACCGATGTGGATTTACAAGGCAACCATGTTAATGATATTATGCTGTATGATCGGGCTAATTATGACCAAAATTTGGTTTATCTCGATACTTGTTACCTTTCCCTTGTCGGTGGTTTATACCGTAAAAGCATTCATCAACGCTTTGGTTACTATGACTCTAGCTATCGTGGTGCAGGGGATACAGAGTTCAAAAACCGAGTCTTACCCCACATTAAAAGTAAGATGGTAAACAGAGTTTTAGGGCTATTTTGGAACTATCCAGACGCACGGACAACTCAAAGCCCTATGGCAGAAGTAGAGGATATTCGAGCATGGTATTTACATCGCACTTTAGGAGGCATTAAATACGCTTTTAATAACAAAAATCCTGAAGAAATAGAACAATTTTTATATAAAACTTTAGCCTATAGAAAATCTTATTGTAGCCACATCAGCAGTGATTTAGAATATAGCTATAATTTAGTTAATTTTTTAGAAGAAATAAAACCCTCTTCACCTGTTTTACAGTTAAAACCTACCATTGACGAGCTATTTTTAGCCTATAGAAACTTAGATTGGATAGAAGACTTAACGACTTTTTCATCGGGTAAAATGCTATGGCAAACAAGAAAATTGGGAGAAAATATCAGTAATTTACACTCTCAAATTGCCCAGAAATTAGGCAATAATAACTTCAATCCTAACTATGATATTTTCCATGATAATCGTCATGAACAACACGCTAATTTATGGAAAACGTAAATTAGCTTAAACGGCGAGAAGCCCCACACTTTGTTTTCGAGTAAAAAAAATAATTAAAACAAGTGTGGGATGAATCGCCAGTGACGTGATAAAATAACTATAGGTTAACCACCTCAACCGATGACACAAACGTACGGCAAAAA
>NZ_JBLZFY010000035.1:0-38814 GCF_050753365.1 Geminocystis sp. CENA526 | reverse complement strand
CCTCTCCCCCCTCTCCCCCCTCTCTCTTTTATGGCGATATTATGATAAAATCACTCTGTCAGTACTATCAATAATTGTAAAATGGGCAAAATTTGGGAATTAGATTTCTACTCACGACCGATTTTAGATGAAAATAAGAAGAAATTATGGGAAATTCTTATTTGTGAAAGTCCCAGTTCGATCGATACTGATATTAACTCTTTATTTCGTTATTCCCAGTTTTGTTCTAATAATGAAGTAAATTCTATCACCTTACAAAAAGCGATCGAAACTGCGATACAAGAATCAGGGGATACTCCTAGTAAAATACGCTTCTTCCGCCGTCAGATGAATAATATGATTATCAAAGGTTGTGAATTAGCACAAATTCCAGTATTTCCTTCCCGTCATACCTACGCTTTAAATCAATGGTTAGAAGAAAGAAGTAGAGACTTTTACCCTCAACAATCAGGCTATGACGAAAAATCGGCTCAAACAACATCGGTACAATATCCTCAAAACAATGCCATTAATCTCCCTGATGCAGTAAAAGGTGATAAAAAGGATAAATGGGCATTAGTAAGCCTTCGAGGGGAAGATTTTAGCGACATGAAAGAATGGGATATTGGTTTTACAGAAGCCTATCCTTTAACTATGGCTAATATTCAACCTGATACTATCATACCCGGATTGATTATTTTCTCAGTTCGATCATTACCCCTCGCAGGATGGATGTCAGGATTAGAATTAGGTTATTTAAGATTAGAAAAAGGCGAATTTCCCAAAATCTGTTTAGAAACGGGAGTGAGTGACAGTTGGATTTTAGCTAACCTCACCGATAAAAGTACTTTAGCTGAAGGTGAAGGTTTTGAAAAGGCAAAAAAAGAAGCTAACGGAGTACACTTTTTAGCCATACAATCATCTCCTGAATCAGAGTCTTTTGCTGGTTTTTGGCTATTGATGGATAATTAGGGGGAGTATAAAAAGTATAATTGGTTTATACGATCGAAAGGTCTTTATGAATAGGAGATGAGGATATAACTTCTTTCTTTTCCTTTACCATAAAAACGATCGAGCATTTGATAGGCTAAATCAAGGGGATTTTTTTCAAAGGATAGTTGCACTAAACCTGCCGTATCCGCTAAAAATAAAGATGATTCCTGACGGCATACCGCTTCAATGGCTGAATAAATAGCTTCTTCTGATAGTTTGAATATAGTGCCGGGGCTTCCCTTGTCATAAAGTAAACGGGAAATGGTAATAGTAGATTGATTTTTGCTTACCCAACTGGCGTATTCTAAACAAGTTGCCACAATTATTTCAGGAGGTAAATTAGGTTTACTTCCGAAGCGAAAATGGTAATAATTGCTATTTTTGGGCTGATAAATTAATCCTAACTCAGTAAAAGGGCAGTCGATCGAATCCTCCACAAAATTGATATTATCGTTATCTGATTCCACATACATTCGCAAAATACAGTTAATATCTTTGATTAAGGAGGATTCCGCCACGGTTTTATTCAATTCTTGCAGATAACTCGTTAAACCCTTGAGTAAATCTTCCTTTTTAAACTCGTTTTGATTGAAAAGATTAAAGGTATAATACCAAGCACCAGCGTTACAAGTGGGTTTAAGTAAATGCCAATGTAATAACCACAAAGAAGCAGGATTTTCTAAATAGGTATCCCAACCATTCACACCTAACAGATTATGCCCAAAGTCTGATGGAGTATCATCTTCATCAATAACTTTAAAGGTATAACACCAATAACGCATCGATCGAACCATATTTTTCCCCACTCCTAATTTGACAGGTGCATCTTCCTGATTGAAAATTTTACAGTCACTCGAAGCCGTATCAAAACCCTTCTTTAACCACCCCCAACGAGGATGAAAAGTCTCATGACGGGCAAAAGTAGGAGTTACGGCATTTTCTAAGAGATTTAACTCCAAATTAGTCTGCATAGTTCAAGATTATTTTAGTATGACTTTATAAGTCTATAATAATAATATGATTTTTTCTATCAAAATTGGATGATTCATTGAATTCTGGGAAAAATGATGATAGCTTGATTTTTCATTCTTTAACCTGACACCTGATACCTGATACCTACCCTCATCAAAATACTTTTTCAGCACCTCAAAAAAAATAACCCCTTGTCAATAGTACCGATCGAAGTTAAAATAGATAATTTGAATGTCTTAAAACAAAAAACTATATTTAATCAAGTAACGGATATAAGAATAAGATAGTGGCTAACTCAAAATCTGCACTCAAAAGAATCGAAATCAACGAACGTAACCGTATGCGTAACAAGGCTTACAAATCTGCGGTTAAAACCTTGATGAAAAAATACTTCCTCGCAGTGGATGCTTATGCTTCTGCCCCTAGCGAAGAACAATTACAGGTAGTTAATACTGCCATGTCGGTAGCTTACAGCAAAATCGATAAAGCGGTTAAAAGAGGAGTTTATCATAAAAACAACGCTGCTAGAAAAAAAGCTAGATTAGCAAAAGCATTGAAAAATGCCCTGCCCCAAGCCGCCTAAAATGTAATCATAATATAGGCACATTTCTGTTATAATTATGATTCCCCCAATAATTTTATACGAGGGGCAAAATCCATCACCACTCAATCATTGATTCATAATGCAACTAATAGATACCCATGTTCATATAAACTTTGATTCATTCAAAGAGGATTTGGATTTAGTATCAGCTCGTTGGCAGTCCGCAGGAGTTAGTAAATTAGTTCACTCCTGTGTCTATCCTGACGAATTTGAGAGTATTAAACAGTTGTCTTTGCAATTCCCTCAATTGTATTGTTCAGTAGGTTTACATCCTTTAGATGCTCAAAAATGGCAAGGAGAAAAAACCTACCAACAAATTCTACAATCAGCTAAATCTTATGATAAGGTTGTGGCTATTGGTGAGATGGGATTGGATTTTTATAAAGATGACCAACAAGAACTACAAAAAGAAGTTTTTTGGCAACAGTTGGACATTGCTCGACAATTGAATAAACCAGTTATTATTCACTGTAGGGATGCGGCTAGTACTCTACAGAAAATGTTGTCTAAATTTATGGACGAAAAAGGACAAGTGACGGGAGTAATGCACTGCTGGGCTGGAAATCCCGAAGAAACTCAATGGTTTTTAGATTTGGGAATGTACATCAGTTTTAGTGGTGTTGTTACTTTTAAAAGTGCCAAAACAGTACAAGCTAGTGCTTCTATTGTACCTGACGATCGACTTTTGATTGAAACCGATTGCCCTTTTCTTGCCCCCTCACCCCATAGAGGAAAAAGAAACGAACCCTCCTATGTTATTCATGTTGCCGAAAAACTAGCACAAATTAGGGGAGAATCATTGAGTTCGATCGCGCAACAAACCTATGATAATGCTTGTAGGTTATTCAATATTTAAAAATAGTACACTCACAAAAAAATTTCTTGGAAAAAATGCTCACTTAATAACATTATAAATAGATTCCTCTAAGTATCATCTTTAACAACACTTTTGTATGTTATTGAGTTTTTGTGAACAGCAACTATTGTAACCTACTATAGTGAATTTTAAAAAACTCCCACATCCTAGGACTATCACACAATCGATAATTGACAACTGACTTATGACAAATCAAGAACTGTTACCAGATTTAATCGAAATTCAACGCTCTAGTTACAAATGGTTTTTAGAGCATGGTATTATTGAAGAACTCAACAGTTTTACCCCTATCACCGACTATGCTGGTAAACTCGAATTACACTTCCTCGCCGACAAATATCGCCTCAAAGAACCAAAATATAACATCGAGGAAGCAAAAAAAAGAGATGCCACTTATGGTGTCCAAATTTATGTATCCACACTACTATTAAACAAAGAAACGGGGGAACGTAAAGAAAAAGAAGTATATATTGGCGATTTACCGTTAATGACCGATCGAGGTACATTCTTGATTAATGGAGCAGAAAGAGTCATTGTCAATCAAATAGTTCGATCGCCGGGGGTGTATTTTAAGTCAGAATTAGACAAAAACGGTAAAAGAACCTACTCCGCCTCCGTCATTCCTAATCGTGGAGCATGGTTAAAATTTGAAACCGACAAACACGGCGTTGTATGGGTAAGAATCGATAAAACTCGCAAAATCTCCGCTCAAGTGCTGTTAAAGGCTATGGGATTAACCGATCGTGAGATTCTCGATCGACTCAGACACCCCGAATTTTATGAGAAAACCTTAGAAAAAGAAGGTAATCCTAGCACCGATGAAGCCTTGATGGAGCTATATCGTAAACTGCGACCGGGTGAACCCCCTACCGTAAGCGGTGGACAAGCATTATTAGAAACCCGTTTCTTCGATGCTAAACGTTATGATTTAGGGAAAGTAGGGCGGTATAAAATGAATAAAAAACTACGGTTGAATGTAGCTGAAAATATCAGAGTCCTCACCGTAGAAGATATTTTGTGCGTAGTTGACTATTTAATCAACCTTGAATTTGACATTGGTAAAGTGGACGATATTGATCACCTCGGTAATCGTCGAGTGCGTAGTGTAGGGGAATTGTTACAAAATCAAGTCAGAGTAGGCTTATCTCGTTTAGAGCGTATTATTCGAGAAAGAATGACTGTAGGAGATCCCAACACCCTAGAGCCTAACGCCCTTGTCAACCCCAAACCCTTAGTTGCCGCCATTAAAGAGTTTTTCGGTTCTTCCCAATTATCTCAATTCATGGATCAAACTAACCCCCTAGCGGAATTGACCCATAAACGCCGTATTTCAGCTTTAGGACCGGGTGGTTTAAGTCGAGACAGAGCAGGTTTTGCCGTGCGAGATATTCACCCTAGTCACTACGGACGTATTTGTCCTGTGGAAACTCCCGAAGGACCCAACGCAGGGTTAATTGGCTCATTGGCAACATATGCTCGTGTGAACGAATACGGATTTATCGCTACTCCTTATTACAAAGTTGAACATGGAAAAGTCCGTTGGGATTTACCTCCAGAATACTTAACCGCCGATGAGGAAGACGATAAAAGAGTCGCCCCCGGAGACTTGTCCACCGATGAAAATGGGGTAATTTTAGGAGAAAGTGTACCTATTCGTTATCGTCAGGAATTTTCTACTACATCCCCTGATCAAGTGGATTATGTAGCGGTATCTCCTGTACAGATCGTTTCTGTGGCTACCTCCATGATTCCCTTTTTAGAGCATGATGATGCTAACCGTGCCTTAATGGGATCGAATATGCAACGTCAAGCAGTCCCTTTATTACGAGCAGAACGTCCTCTGGTGGGTACGGGGTTAGAAGGACAAGCTGCACGAGATTCAGGGATGGTTATTGTTTCCCGTGATTACGGTACTATCACCTACGCCGATGCGAAAAAAATTAAGCTCAAAACTCAGGATAATCGTGAGATTGTCTATAATCTCCAAAAATACGAACGATCGAACCAAGACACTTGTTTAAACCAAAAACCCTTAGTGGATGAAGGAGAAGAAGTCGTACCCGGTCAAGTATTAGCGGATGGTTCAGCCACCGAAGGAGGAGAATTAGCGTTAGGAAATAACATCACCGTTGCTTATATGCCTTGGGAGGGTTATAACTACGAAGATGCTATCTTGATTAATGAGCGATTAGTGCAAGAGGATATTTATACTACTATTCACATCGAAAAACACGAAATCGAAGCCCGTCAAACAAAATTAGGACCTGAAGAAATTACCCGTGAAATTCCCAACGTAGGGGAAGATTCCCTTTTAAACCTTGATGAACAAGGAATTATTCGAGTGGGCGCTTGGGTAGAATCAGGGGATATTTTAGTGGGTAAAGTTACCCCTAAAGGGGAAGCGGATCAACCACCAGAAGAAAAACTATTACGAGCGATTTTTGGCGAAAAAGCCAGAGATGTGCGGGATAACTCCTTACGTCTTCCCAATGGAGAAAAAGGACGGGTTGTCTATGTACGAGTGTTTACCCGTGAACAGGGTGACGAATTACCTCCCGGTGCAAACATGGTTGTCAGAGTCTATATTGCTCAAAAACGCAAAATCCAAGTCGGCGATAAAATGGCAGGGCGCCACGGTAACAAAGGGATTATCTCTCGAATTTTAGCACGGGAAGATATGCCCTATTGTCCCGATGGTTCACCTGTGGACATCGTTCTTAACCCCTTGGGTGTGCCTTCTCGTATGAATGTGGGTCAAGTTTTTGAATGTCTTTTAGGTTGGGCTGGTGAACATTTAGGCTACCGTTATAAAATGACTCCTTTTGATGAAATGTACGGCGAAGAAGCCTCTCGTAATACCGTTAATGGTTTATTGAAAGAAGCCTCCCAAAAACCGGGTAAAGATTGGGTATTTGATGAAAACAATCCGGGTAAGATTCAACTCTATGACGGACGTACTGGTGAACCGTTCGATCGACCTGTCACCGTAGGTAAAGCCTATATGTTGAAATTAGTCCACCTTGTGGATGATAAGATTCACGCTCGATCGACAGGTCCTTACTCCTTAGTAACCCAGCAACCTCTCGGCGGTAAAGCTCAACAGGGAGGGCAAAGATTTGGAGAAATGGAGGTATGGGCGTTAGAGGCTTATGGTGCGGCTTATACTTTACAAGAGTTACTAACCGTAAAATCTGATGATATGCAAGGACGTAATGAAGCCCTCAATGCGATCGTCAAAGGCAAAACCATTCCTCGCCCCGGTACTCCCGAATCCTTCAAAGTACTCTTGAGAGAATTACAATCCCTCGGTTTAGATGTATCCGTTCACAAAGTCTTAGATGGACAGGAGGAAGTAGAAATCAACCTCATGGAACAAGGAAATCGTACTCCCAAACGTCCTACCTACGAAAATCTAGCTAGTTTAGGACAAGACGACGACGACGAATATTAATAGTTAATAGTGAATAGTGGACAGGTGGAAACAAATTGTTCATTACTCATTAAACATCTTGTAAAAATAAACATCTTCCCCAGTGGTTCAGGCTTCTAGCCTGAATTCGATCGAAGTCTATTATTCATTACCTATTACCGTTACCTATTACTCATTCCCCATTCGTTAACTATCATTGAGAAAAAATGGCTAATCAAAACGAGAAAAAAAACCAAACCTTCTATAACACCGTCATCGATAAAGGGGCGCTTAAAAAATTAATCTCCAAAACCTTTACTCAATACGGTTCTGCTCGTTGTGCTTCTGTGTGCGACAAACTCAAAACTATGGGTTTTCGTTATGCCACTCAGGCGGCGGTGTCTATCAGTGTGGAAGATTTAAAAGTACCCGAAGCTAAAAAAGCAATGTTGGCAGTAGCAGAGACAACTATTAAGGATACTCTCAATCGCTATGCCAATGGAGAAATTACCGAAGTTGAACGTTTCCAAAAAGTAATTGACACATGGAATGATACTTCAGAATCTCTCAAAGACGAGGTAGTGCGCAATTTCCGTCAATCTGATCCCCTTAATTCTGTCTATATGATGGCATTTTCTGGGGCAAGGGGAAACATTAGCCAAGTCCGTCAGTTAGTTGGTATGCGTGGCTTGATGGCTGATCCTCAAGGGGAAATCATCGACTTACCCATTAAAACTAATTTCCGTGAAGGCTTAACAGTTACAGAATATATTATTTCTTCCTACGGTGCAAGAAAAGGTTTAGTTGACACAGCGTTGCGTACTGCGGACTCTGGTTATTTAACTCGTCGTTTAGTGGATGTTTCTCAAGATGTTATTATTCGTGAAACGGATTGCGGTACAACAAGAGGTGTAACGGTTCTTCCCATGAAAGACGGGGAAAGGGTATTAATTCCTTTAGGCGATCGACTTTTAGGACGGGTTTTAGGTGAGGATGTCATCGATCCAGCCACTGGAGAAGTTATTGGTACTCGTAATCAAGCCATTGATGAATCTTTGGCGAAAAGAATTGGTAACGCTGTAGAACAAGTGAAAGTGAGATCTCCTCTTACCTGCGAAACTGCTCGATCGGTGTGTCAAAAATGTTATGGTTGGTCTTTAGCCCATGGTGATTGGGTAAACATGGGAGAAGCCATTGGGATTATTGCCGCTCAGTCGATCGGTGAACCGGGTACTCAGTTAACCATGCGTACTTTCCACACGGGAGGGGTATTTACTGGGGAAGTTGCTCAACGTATTACGACACCGAAAGCAGGTACAGTCAAATTTGATAAAAAACTCAAGGTTCGGGATACTCGTACCCGTCATGGAGATCAAAAATTATTAGTGGAAGTTGCGGGAAATATTCTCGTTGGGGATGCAAAAATCAATATTCCAGCAGGTAGTTTATTAGCCGTTAGACAAGGGGATACTGTCGAAGTAGAGGATTTAATCGCAGAAGTAATGCCTCAAAAAACTCGATCGACCGAAAGAGTTACCAAAGACGTATCTTCCGATCTCTCTGGAGAGGTTTATTTTGCCGATATTTCCCCCGAAAGCAAAACCGATAAACAGGGTAACACCACCACCACCGTCACCCGTAACGGCTTAATTTGGGTACTCTCAGGGCAAGTTTATAACCTTCCTCCCGGTGCTGAACCTGTAGTTAAAAATGGACAAAAAATTACTAAGGGTTCTGTATTAGCAGAAACTAAGTTAAAAACGAAAAGCGGAGGGGTGTGTCGTTTTGAAGAAGGCAGTCGAGAAATTGAAATTATCACCGCTTCTGTCTCTTTAGATCAAGCTGACGTATATCTCGAACATAATGGAACTCAACAACAATACGTCATTCATACTCCTAAGGGCGATCGATTTGCCTTAAAGGTAGTACCCGGTACAAAGGTACAAAATAATCAAGTTGTTGCGGAATTAATTGACGATAGCTTCAGAACAACCACTGGTGGTATTATGCGTTGTGCAGGTCTGGAAATCGGACGAGGCAACCGTAAACAGGGTTATGAAGTCACCAAAGAAGGTACTTTAATTTGGATTCCCGAAGAAAGCCACGAAATTAACAAAGACATCTCCCTATTATTAGTAGAAGATGGTCAATATGTGGAAGCAGGTACAGAAGTAGTCAAAGATATTTTCTGTCAATCCAGTGGTATCGTGGAAGTGGTACAAAAAAATGATATTCTCCGAGAAATCATCGTCAAGCCGGGTAAGTTATACATGGATTTAGAGCCTGAATACTTAGCCACGATCGGAGATGGTACAATTATCCCTGCTGGAACAGAAATCGCCCCCGGTTCAATTACGGAGGAAGAATACCTAGGGGAATGTGTGGATACCAATGAAGGATCAATAGGTTTGTTATTGCGTCCGATGACTCAATACGAAATCTATAACAACACTAAATCCCCTTCTCAAGAATCCTTAAACACCGCAGGAGGTTCAATTAATTTACGTCCTGTTTTGCGTACTTTCTTCAAAGATGGTGAAAGAGTGAAAAGTGTGGAAGGCGTACAACTTGTTACCACTCAATTAGTGTTAGAAACCCATGAGGGTATGAGTGCCGATATTGAGTTAGTACCCCATGAAACCGATGAGGAAGGCTTCCGTTTGCAAATCGTGGTATTAGAATCTGTGGTTTTACGCCGAGAAATGGACATGGATTCTAATATTATTACCCGTGTCTTAGTCACCGATGGAGAAGAAATTGCCCCAGGTGCTGTGGTTGCTACTACAGAAATTCTTGGTTTAGATGATGGTATTATTCAAGGGATTCGAGAAGGGGTAGAAGCTATTCGTCGTGTTTTAGTCGTCAGAGATGAAGACTTAATCAATATTGATCGACATCCTGCTATCATCGATCTTGAACAAACTATCATTAATCTTGAACCAATTACTATAGATATTGCAGATAAACCTTTATGTAAAATTGATGATTTGGTTAAAGAAGGAGATTTAATCGCAGAAAATGTTACAGCACCAACATCTGGTAAGATTACAGAAATCTCAGATAATCAACTAATACTTTATCCAACACCATCTTGTAAAGTTAATGATATTGTTCAGAAAGGAGATTTAATCACAGAAAACGTTGTAGTATCAACGTCTGGCAAGGTAACAGAAATCTCAGATAATAGAGTAATACTTTATTCAATACCATCTTGTAAAGTTGATGATGTTGTTAAGGAAGGAGATTTAATCGCTAAAAATATTTCAACACCAAAATCTGGAGTTGTTACAAAAATTACCAATACCAATGTTATTGTTAGCGACAAAACATTTTGTAAGGTAGCTGACTATATTACCACAAATACTCCTATTACAGAATTCTATGATTCTCCTGATTCTGGCACCATCACAGTGGTAGATTTTCAAAAAGTTACAATACGTCGAGCTCGTCCTTATCGTGTATCTGCGGGGGCGATTCTACACATCGAACAGGGAGACTTAGTTCAACGGGGTGATAACCTTGTGTTACTGGTATTTGAACGACCAAAAACAGGGGATATTGTTCAAGGTTTACCGAGAATTGAAGAATTACTCGAAGCACGTAAACCCAAAGAACCAGCTTTATTATCCCGTCGCCCTGGGGTTTGTCAAGTAGAATATCGTGATGACGAAGCGATCGATGTGAAAGTAATTGAAGATGACGGTACTATTTCCGATTATCCCTTGAATCCTAACCAAAATATCATCGTTAACGATAATCAACGAGTGGAAGTAGGCGAACCTTTAACCGATGGTTTACCTAGCCCCCACGAACTTTTGGAGGTATTCTATGAATACTATCAAGAACATATGCCCATGTACGAAGCCGCTTTAGCCGCTTTACAAAAAGCACAACTGTTCTTAGTTAACCAAGTTCAAGGGGTTTACCAATCTCAAGGTATCGACATTTCTGATAAACATATTGAAGTAATTGTGCGTCAGATGACTTCTAAAGTCCGAGTCGATGACGGTGGTGATACCATTCGTTTACCCGGAGAATTAGTGGAATTGCGAGAAATCGAAAAAGATAACGAAACCATGTCCATTACCGGCGGTGCGCCTGTTCAATATACTCCTATGTTAATGGGTATCACTAAATCTAGTTTGAACACCGATAGCTTTATTTCGGCGGCTAGTTTCCAAGAAACCACAAGAGTATTGACAGAAGCGGCGATCGAAGGTAAGTCAGATTGGTTACGAGGCTTAAAAGAAAACGTGATTATCGGGCGTTTAATTCCCGCAGGTACTGGTTTTAATGCCTATGATCAACATCTGGATTGGGATGATCCTGAACCCACTATTCCAGCAGTTAACACTTACAATGATTATATTGAAGACGAAACTAGCCCTTTGTCTATGGCGAAAGTGGAAGACGATGTGATTATCGATGATCATGTTGCTAGAGTGCTATCCCCTGAAGAATCATTAGATGATGATGCTTTAATCAGTGATTATAGCGATCGAGACGATCTTTATGAGGATGATCTCGATGAGGATGATTATGAAGATGATCACGATGGTGATGATTTTGATGATGAAGACTAAGTAAAATTATGGGTAGGGCGATGCACTACCCACCTCCATCAAATTACAAAATAATCAAACGACAACCCGAAAAAGGTGGTTCTCGATCGATCTCACCATAGAGAATATCAACCCATTCCTCTTTGGTTTTAGGAAAATTCTTCCACTGGACGAGAAAAACCCAGTACTGTTGGATACCTAAAGCCTCTCGTAATAAACATCCCTCTTGCTTCTTCATGGAGAAAAGATGATTTCGGGCAGTCTTTTCCTTATCCATAAGAGAAACACCCACACGGATTAATTCTCCCTTTTGATTTTCTAAGAGAATCACCGCATCAATACCTAAAATTTCCCATAAAGTAATATTGTCCGTCAAGTCCGATCGCATTAATAAGGCTCGATCGACCCTTTCAGGATAAACTTGTTTTGCTACCTTTAATAAACGCTTCTCAGTTAAATCTTTTGCATTGAAATTTAAAACTCGAAGCTCAGAAGCAATAGTACGAAATCTTAAACGTAAACCTAACATGGAATTAACCTCCTACTTTGTTTTTCATTTAGACACTAGAATCCCTTGGGGACTCAGGTGAATAAATGTAGCAAGGTCAAAACTATGTTAGGTTATACATAAAATTTATTTACAAAAAATTGCTTTCCTTACAAGATAACAAATAAAAATTATTTTGGCAACCATAAGATTAAACAACAATATCCTATGATCAGACAAAGTGCCAATCATAACAGTATTTTCTAACGGAAATCATGGATTTAATTTTATGTCATCAAACCGCCGATTTTGATGCTTTAGGGGCGGCAGTCGGTTTAACAAAATTATATCAAGGAGCAAAAATTGTCTTAACGGGAGGCGCTCATCCTTCCGTGAGAAAATTTCTAGCTTTACATCGAGATGAATTTGATTTAATTGAATTTCGTAGCGTCAATCCGCAAAAAATTAGACGTTTATTTGTTGTGGATACTCACCAGTTCGATCGACTAGGAAAAGCGGTAGAATGGTTACAGTTAAAGCATTTGGAGTCTGTTACTATCTACGATCACCATGAAGAAAATCATCCTGAAAAAAATAGCACTATTAAGGCGACTACCATAAAGCATATAAAAAAAGTGGCCAGTTGTGCCAGTTTAATTTGTGAATTTTTGCAACAAAACGGAATCACTCTGAATAAAATGGAAGCTACCGTAATGGCATTAGGGATACACGTTGACACTGGCTCACTTACATTTGAGCAAACCACCCCCCAAGATGCCTCAGCTTTGGCATGGTTAATGAATCAAGGGGTTAATATGCGTACTTTAGCAGAATATGTCGAGCCGAGTTTATCACCCCAGTTACAAGAATTATTGCCCAAAGTATTAAAAGAGTTGCAAACCGAGATGATTAACGGTAGTTGCGTGGCATGGATTTTACTGGAAACCCCTCACTTTATCGCTGGATTGTCTAACTTAACGGAAAAAATTAGAGATTTAGTTGAGATTGATGTCTTATTATTTGGGCATTTTTATAATAAACGTAAACTTTGCCCCCCTTCCCCCAATTCTGGGGGTGACTTCTCAGAAAATAGCAATAGAGAAATAGACATAGGGGAAGAAAAAAAAGTCCCCAAACTTGGGGATTTAGGGGCAAATGCTGAAAATAAAAAAGGAAAATTAACGGTTATTGGGCGCAGTAAGTTAGAATCCGTCAATTTAGGTTTTATTTTTACAGATTTTGGCGGAGGAGGTCATAGTAGTGCCGCTTCCTTTTGTTTTCGTTGTGAAAATCCTCACGAGGTGATAGATAATTTACGACATCGCATCCAAAATTTAATCCCTCCTCCTCTTACCGCCACAGATTTAATGTCATCCCCTGTACGGACAATTCGCCCTTACACTTCGATCGAAGAAGCCCAAAGAATTTTACTACGTTATGGACATTCAGGCTTATTTGTAGTCAATCAAGAAGGGGAATTGCGGGGAGTAATTTCTCGCCGTGACATTGATTTAGCTTTACATCATGGTTTTTCCCATGCCCCTGTTAAGGGATATATGACGAAAAATGTGCAAGTTATTCATCCTGATACTTCTTTAGCAGAAATTGAGGGGTTGATGGTAAATAACGATATTGGCAGACTGCCTGTGATTGCAGACAATGAGTTATTAGGCATTGTGACTCGTACTGATGTTTTAAGGTATCTGCATCAAACAAGGCAAAACTTTGATAACGTTACCCCAGAGGAAGATTCCCCTTTGTTGTCTTGTCTTTCTCCTTCCTTGGCGAAACATTTACACCCTCCCATCTGGGAATTATTACAAAAAGCCAGTAACTATGCCCAAAGTCAAGGATGGCATCTTTATCTAGTGGGAGGAGGAGTAAGGGATTTATTGTTAACACCAGAATCGGAAACCCTTTGTTTGCAAGATATTGATTTAGTGGTAGATGGTTTTCATCGTCATGCTATTACCGAAGCTGGGGTAAAATTAGCCCAAGCCTTACAAAGTTTTTATCCTGAAGCTCGATTAAGTATTCATGGAGAATTTCAGACGGCAGCGCTATTGTGGCATAAAGACGAGACTTTAGATTCTTTATGGGTGGATATTGCTACCGCGCGCACAGAGTTTTATCCTTATCCTGCGGCAAATCCTGAAGTGGAATCCTCCTCCATTCGTCAAGATTTATACCGCCGAGACTTTACCATTAATGCTTTAGCTATCCGTTTGACTAATCCTCATGGGGGAGAGTTATTGGATTTTTTTGGCGGTTTACAGGATTTACGATCGAATCTTATCAGGGTTTTACATCCTAATAGTTTTATAGAAGATCCTACCAGAATTTTTCGTGCCGTGAGATTTGCTGTCAGGTTAAATTTTTCGATCGAAGCGCAGACAAGGGAGTATATTAATTATGCTATCTCCTGCGGAGTGTATGAAAAAGTTAGTGTTGAAAAAACCTCAATTCCAGCCTTAACTACTCGCTTAAAAGCCGAGTTAAATTATATTCTTCAAGCTAAATATTGGAAACCAGCCTTAAAATTATTAGCTGAAATTGGGGCGTTAAAATGTCTTCATCATAACTGTCAATTAACTCCTCAATTATGGTGGCAAATTCGCTATCTCGATCGAGCCTTAAAATATTATAATTTAGGGGAAAAAAATCCCAAAGTATCTTCATGGTTACTGCGACTAGAAATTATTTTAGCATCCTTTGAAGAAGGAGTAAAAGTCGCCCAAAATCTACAACTTCCTAAAGATAGTATTCAAAGATTAAAACACTTAGGCATCAATAACGAAGAAATTAACAATAAATTATCTAAGACAATAGATATTAGTCAAAAAGTTGAATTATTATCAAACTATTCGCCGTTAACTCTCTTACTGATTACGGTAAAAAATGAGCAATCTGTTAGAAAAATAATCTGGAAATATCTAATGAAATGGAGTCAAATTAAGCCGATTTTAAATGGCGAGGATTTAAAAAAAATGGGTTATAAACCTAGTAAGCAATTTAAAGAAATATTGACTAAAATACAAGGCTTATATTTAGACGGTAAAATTACAAATTTTCAAGACGCTAAAGACTTTCTACAAGAGAATTATCCTAACAATACCTGAATTTTACCTCCGTGAACTATAAAATTCTGGGTGAAGGTAGGCAAGAGACAAAATTATGACTTTTTTAGAGTAGTTAATATGTCAAACTGAGGAAATAATGCTTACTGTACCGTATTTTGAGCCTGTAACAATAATATTTCCTAGCTGATTAATAGCCACACAATGAATGTCTTGATTATGGGGTTTTAAAGTACATAAACATTGATGATTTTTCCAATTCCAAATTTTAACATAACCATCCCAACCTGCACTAATTAAATGATCATTATGAGGGCTAAATGTTAATGCTGATATAGTCTCAGTATGACCTTTTAAAGTGGCAATTGTCTTCCTTTTTTGCCAATCCCAAAGTTTGATTTGTCGATCGAATCCTCCCGTTACTAATATTGTATTATCAGGAGAAAAAACCGCCGTTGTCACCATGGCATTAGTTTGTAAAGATTTAGCTAATTTACCTGTTTTTAAGTCTAAAATTTTAATCCAACGTTCACAACCTGCACTCACCACAAATTTACCTTGATTATCACAATTTACTGTCAAAATTTTATCGCTATAGGTACTATATTTAAAAATCTCTTTACCACTATGAATATCCCACATTCTAACGGTTTTATCTTTACCACCACTAATTAAATATTTGCTATCAGGAGTAAAACTTAAACTAAAAATTTCATCTTGATGTCCTGACAACCAACCCCCTATAGTTTTATATAAAACTCGTTGAGATAAATTCCAAATTCTGATCGTTTTATCACTTCCTGCTGTGGCTAAATATTGATTATCATTACTAATTACCACACTATGAATAATATCTTTTTGATAGGGTAAATTAGCAATTAATTGACAGTTATTTAATGCCCAAATTTTGATGGTTTTATCAGCACTACCTGTTACAAATATTTTACCACTAGGATCGATCGAAACTGCATTAACAGAACTAGCATGAGCTTTAAAAGTTTTCGTTCTACGCCATAATTCTAAGGGAGGATTAACAGGATTATTCGTAAAATTATCTACATCAGATTGAGAATTTTCCCTAGGATTTGTTGATGATGATGAGGGAGAATTAACAGGATTATTAATCACACTATCAACTTTAAAACCGACTTTTTGGGGTGATTTTGGTGATGATGAAGGATTATTTTTTTTCTTAATATCTTCTGTTTTTACCGATGATTTTTTTTGATTATTTGGTGGTGAATAAATAGGTTCATTTACGGTATAATTATTCTTAGGAATAGTCTGCTTTAATTTTAACTCTTTTGCGATACGCCAATCATTATCTGCTCTTAATTGAAAACCTTGTTTTTCGTAAATAGTGGCACGGCAAATATAGGCTTCTCGATAATCTGGATCAAGTTTAATAGCGGAACTGAAATAAGCCAAAGCCTCTTCTAAATCCTCATCTTCCATAGCCATTATCCCTAAATCTAATAGAATTTTAGGATTAGTTTTTTTAACTTTAATACCTGTAGAATCTTGATGTTGTTCAATATTTCTTTCTCCTATAATGCAACTATATGCTTCAGAAATTTCTTTAAATTTATCTTCGGCTTCTGCTAATTTTTCTGGTTGATTAATATATCGATCGGGATGCCATTTTTTCGCTAAACTACGATATGCTTTTTTTACTTCTTCCTCTGTGGCATTGGTATTTAAACCCAAAATTTGATAGTATTTGACCATCGATCGTAATTTGAACTCGACAATTTCTGCTTTATTCTAACACTTCTAATGTCAATCAAAAATATAAATTCAGAATCACTTTAAATATTGGCAAGATAGACAGGCAAGATGCCTGTTTTATGGTTATTCCTCATTCCTCATTCCTCATTAATTAACGGATATACTCTTTAAGAATACTATTGCGGTTAGGATGACGTAATTTGCGCAACGCTTTAGCCTCAATTTGACGGATTCTCTCACGGGTAACATTGAAGATTTGACCAATTTCTTCTAATGTCTTCATGCGTCCATCATCTAAGCCATAACGTAATCTTAAAACATCTCGCTCACGAGGGCTTAAAGAATCTAAAACGTTTTCTAAATCCTCTCGTAATAAATTTTTTGATACTTCATCTTCAGGAGTTTCCCCGTCAGCCTCAATAAAATCCCCCAATCGAGAGTCTTCTTCTTTCCCGATGGGGGTTTCTAAGGAGATAGGTAATTGAGCGGATTTGGCAATAAAACGTAACTTCTCGATCGTCATCTCCATATCTTCGGCGATTTCTTCCTCAGTGGGTTTACGCCCCATTTTCTGAGAAAGCATTTTCGTTGTTTTTTTGATGCGAGAAATAGTTTCGTAAAGATGCACGGGAAGGCGAATAGTACGGGATTGATCAGCGATGGCGCGAGTAATGGCTTGACGAATCCACCATGTAGCGTAAGTGGAGAATTTATAACCCTTTTCGTGATCAAATTTTTCGGCGGCACGAATTAAACCCAGAGAGCCTTCTTGAATCAAATCTTGGAACGACAAACCACGATTCATGTACTTTTTGGCGATCGAAACCACTAAACGAAGGTTAGACTGTACCATCTTATCCTTAGCTCGTCGCCCGATGTGTAAACGGCGGTTAAACTGACGCAAATTAGGAATATCACAAGCGATCGCCCATTCTTGATCCGTGGGAATACGCCCCAGATGTTCCATTAAAGTAGCCCTGATATACTCTAAATCTAGTAAATCGGCAATTTGTCGGGCTAACTCAATTTCTTCCTCCGCACGAAGTAACCTGATTCTGCCAATTTCTTGAAGATAAATACGGATAGAATCCTCCGTGAAAGGTTTTTTCTTCGTTTGGGCGCGACGACGAGTAGCAGGTAATTTACGAGCTTTTTTGCCATTAAGATCACTTTCACCGATGGAATCCGCCTCAGCAATCATTTCTGGAAATTCTGCGTCGAATGTAGCCATCGAACCGTTCAGATTATTACCAGAATTAAAGTCGTACATTTCCTCAAAATCATTAGCGGGTGAGATAGTTGCGAAAATTTCTTGTGTCTGGGTCATGCCGTTTTCCTCTTACTCCTACTGATGGAAGATGAATTTTTCAAATCAAAATATAAACAAAAAAACACATAGCACAAAATCCTCGATCGAAATCACAATTTAACTATCCAACGTTATCAAATCCATCACCCCTAAAAGGGCAACAAAAAAAATTAAATTAACGTTATCAAGTAAAACCATCGGTATCGAGTTAAAGTACTGTTGTGGTAGATATTCTTCAGGACACCGCCTGAAACCTAGATAAGATAAAGCATTAAGCGCTAATTTTCCGAGACTGCTTTCTCGATCGTCCACAGTCTGATATAGTAATTAGTTATCGAAGAAAAGTTCAAACAGGGAGGGGTTTAGATTATCCTCGTCCATAGCAAACTTGAGATAATCGATGGCAGAAAATTGTTTTCATAGTCAATAAAACTTTTCTGTTTTCCCTCATAACCTGATTTTTTCCTCCTTAAAGATTCAAGAATAAACTTTTCTTAATCAAAATGTAAGAAATTTTATTAGTAAAATCTTCAGATATTGTAATGAATTTCACAGAAAATAGCATCCACCAGCGATATTTTTTATAAATAATAACTCTGGTCTGCAATAGTATTTATGTTTCATCTAGTCCCAATCTTTATGTTCTCTGAACACTAGGTTAACAAACCTTTGAGGTTTTGTGGGGAATATCTGTAAATTTACAGATAATTTGTCATGGAATGTTAATGAATATCATCAATAATTTCGCTTCCAACTTACATTAATAACTCTATATTCAGTGGTCTTAACCAAATATAATTGATTTTTAACACTATCTATAGCGTTTTTAAATTTTTAACTCTTTGCATGAGCTATTTAGGGTTGGCTGAATAAATCAGAAGATTATTAAAATGAAGGATTTTGACACACTACATTAACGAAAAAGTGTGCAGTTTTGATCTTATTTTCTTGAGAATAAATTTGTCTGTTTTGTGATTACAAAATTGCAAAATGTTGATTTTCAGGTATTTCTTCTAGTCTCAAGCGTCTCTCCTCATCACTCATACTTTTTCAGCAGACCCTAATTATCAATCATCAATTGTCCATTGTTAATCATAATCGGAAAAGCCATAGTAATATTTTCCTCCCGATAAACTTTATGAATCTCCTTAATAAACTCATGGATGATGATAAATCGATCGAAATACTCATTAATTTTTAGATAAACGATGAGATTAATGGCATAATAATCAAATTTATCGTATCTTAAAAAAGGCTCAAAATCCTTTACCCCTCCTTCTACTTGTTCTAAAATATGTTTAGCAATATCCAAAGTAATTAATTCCACCTTAGCCAAATCATTATCATAAGCAATACCAATTTTTATCGGTAACAAAAAAGCAGAATTAGACAACGTATAATTTTTAAAACTGGCATCAATAATTTGCCGATTCGGGATAACAATGATATTTTCAAAAATATCTCGAATTAAAGTATATTTTAACTCCACATCAATAACATAACCTTCCTCACCATTCTTAAATTTAATGTAATCCCCCGGACGAATTTTTCGAGAAACGATAATATTAATGCCCGAAATTAAATTACTTAAAGTATTTTGAAAAGCTAAACCGATCGATAAACTACCCACCCCAAAAGCCGTAATTAAAGCCGTAATTTGGATTCCGATCGACTGTATAATAATTAAAAAACCGATACTAAAAATTAAAACCTTCGTTAAATACTCAAATAAAGAAGTAATGGAAAGACTGGTTTCATTTTTTTTCCCATACAACTGAATTGCACTTACCGCCAAACGAGAAGCTAAAAACGTTCCCCCCGTTAAAGCAACCACAATTAATATTTTTTTGATTAAAATATATAGTGCAGAAGGTAAACTAAGACTAGGTAAAATCAGCGCGATCGAGCCAACAATTGACCATAAAAAAATAATCCCATCAAAACACTTAAAAATAAATGAATATTTAGCAATAAAACTATTTTCTGGACTATTTTCTCTAAGTTTTTTTAATCTTGCCTCCACTAAAGAACCAATAAAAACTAACACTAACACCAACAAAATTGGCGCTACAAATTTTAAAATTAAATCCCAATTTAAAGAAAACATTAATCAAATACCAATAAACATCTCAAAAATATTTGTTTGTAGTGAGTCCTTTAGGACTTATAATTATCTTGCTCGATCGAAATCTGTAGTCATTAGAACTTAATACCCATTATTTCTACAGCATCTCTAGCCGTCAGAATTGCGATATTATTAATTTTTTTCAGACTCAATAAATCTTTCTTATCACCCGTCACAAGAATATTTGCTTCACCTTCGATCGCAGTAGCTAAGATAATATTATCATCAGGATCAGGAGAATAATTAACTTGAGGAATGTCTTTTACAATAATGGCAAAATCGAATAAACCCTTAATCATAGTATGTACTTCATCTTTTTTCAAAAAGCGTTGAATTTTGGGGTATTGAACAACCCTCTCAAATTCTCTCATTTGATAAGTTGAAGTAATTAGACTATAAATTTTATACTTCCACCATGCTTGGTAAAGAATATGAGGGTTTGCTTTTTTACTGATTAAAGCCGAGATCAGAATATTTGTATCAAGAACGATTTTGTACACGAGTCTCCCTTATGGCTTCATCAATTACACTCATTATTTCTTCTTGAGAATACTCAGCATTTCTTTCTTTAACATTATTTACTGTTTCTTCAAAGATATAACGCTTTACTGCTTCCTCCACTAGATTAGACAACCCTCCCTTTTTCGCACCAATGGCACCTAAATATGATCGAACCGTTCGATCGATTTGTTCGGAAACAACTAATGACCAACGAGCCATCATTAACTCCTATGACGATAAACATATAAACATTATAAGGCTTTTAATTTTAACCATCAAGAAAAAATGTTAGTTATACATAACTTTTAAATTGCCTATTGCGTTATTGTTCTTTTATGGTATATAATGATTGTTTGTGACTAAAAGTACAAAAATTAGCCCCTTAAAGATACTGAGATAGTAGAAATTATAGATCAACATCTTAAGTCTGTTAAGGTTTACAAGGCTGTTACTAATCTTTAAGTTGAGATTAGTAGTTAAAAAAGTGTCTGCTGAAAAACAAAACATAACCAAGGAGTTAGTAACTAAGGCTAACTTAAAATCCTAACTCCCGAATTACTGTGCAGACAAATTTCAGTCAGAAAGAAAATTCTTTCCCTGAACCCAATCGTGTTGTTTAGCAATTTTAGAGGGACAGATCCCGTGAGCTTAGGCGTACTCGGTACAAAACTAGGCATGACCACCATTTTTGATCCAGCTACTGGAAACGCTATTCCCGTAACTGTTGTTCAAGCAGGTCCATGTCGAGTGACTCAAATCAAAACCAAAGAAACAGACGGTTATACCGCCGTTCAAATCGGATATGATGAACTGCCCGATCGAAAACGTGCCTTAAACACTAAAGAACCCAAAGAAGTTAATAAATACTTAACCAGTCCCGAAGACGGACACTTAAGAAATAAAGGACTTCCCGCTTTACGTCATCTCAAAGAATACCGCTTAGACGATGTAAGTTCATTTGAAATCGGACAAATCATCGGAGCAGACTTATTTGAAGAAGGCGCTTTAGTGGATGTAGGAGGCAAAACCATCGGACGAGGCTTTGCAGGTTATCAGAAACGTCATAACTTCAAAAGAGGTAATATGACTCACGGTTCTAAAAACCATCGCTTACCCGGTTCTACAGGTGCAGGTACAACCCCCGGTCGTGTTTACCCAGGTAAAAGAATGGCAGGACGTTATGGTAACACCAACGTTAAAATCCGCAAATTAGTTGTCGCCAAGATTGATTCCGATCGAAACTTATTATTGATCAAAGGAGCAATCCCGGGTAAACCAGGCAACTTAGTTAGTATTACCCCAGCCCTCATCGTAGGTCAAAAGTAATTTAACTCACAGATAAACGAAATTTCATATTAAAAAATTATGGTTAATTGTGTAGTAAAAAATTGGCAAGGGGAGCAAAGTGGCGAAACAACTTTAGAGATGCCAGTCGCTAAAGAAGAAAACGCAGAACACATTGTCCATCGTGCCTTAGTTCGTCAACTACATAATCAGCGTCAAGGAACAGCATCCACAAAAACCAGAGCCGAAGTGCGAGGTGGTGGACGTAAACCTTGGAGGCAGAAAGGTACAGGTAGAGCTAGAGCTGGTTCTATTCGTTCTCCTTTATGGCGTGGCGGTGGTGTCATTTTTGGACCAAAACCCAAAGATTACAACCTCAAAATGAACCGTAAAGAAAGAAGATTGGCTTTAAGAACCGCTTTTATTAGTCGTGTAGAAGATCTCATCGTCGTCGAAAACTTTTTAGATCAACTAACCGCACCGAAAACCAAAGAAGTAGTTAACGCCTTAACCCGTTGGGGTATCGAACCTGAACAAAAAGTTCTCTTAATCGTTACCGATACTACTCCCGATAATCTTTACCTATCTGTTCGTAACTTACCAAATGTCAAACTTCTTAGACATGATTGTTTAAACATTTATGACATTTTGTACGCTGATAAAATTGTAGCTACCTCTGAAGCTATTACCAAAATACAGGAGGTTTATTGTGGCGAATAGTAGATACGGAAAAACAACTAAAGTCAGAAAAAGTACTGCGGAATTAGCAGACCTCGTTATCCGCCCCATCGTTACCGAAAAGGCAACTTATATGATGGAAGATAACAAGTATGTTTTTGAAGTAGTCAAACCTGCAACCAAGCCAGAAATTCGCGCAGCGATCGAGAGCTTATTTGATGTCAAAGTGGTCAAAGTCAATACCATGAATCAACCCCGTAAAAAACGTCGTGTTGGTCAAAGTATCGGTTATAAACCCCAATACAAAAAAGCCATCGTAACCTTAGCACAAGGAGATTCTCTCCAAAGTACATTTTTCCCTGATCTATAAATCTTGACGGGAAATTGCTCACAGAAATTGATAATTATTAATTAAATTATGGGTGTTCGTACATATAGACCATATACACCTGGAAGAAGACAAGCGGTAAGCTCAGATTTCGCCGAAATCACAAAAAGCACACCAGAAAAGTCTCTGACAAAATATGTTCACCGTAAAAAGGGACGTAACAATAGAGGTGTAATTACCAGTCGTCATCGTGGCGGCGGACACAAAAAACTATATCGTATTATCGACTTCAAAAGAGATAAAAGAGATATTAACGCACAAGTTCTAGCGATCGAATACGATCCCAACCGCAACGCTCGTATTGCCCTAGTGCAGTATGAAGACGGCGAAAAAAGATATATTCTCGCTCCTGCTGGGATTCAAGTGGGTGCTACCATTATTGCTAGTGCAGAAGCTCCTTATGAAATTGGTAATGCCTTACCTTTAGAAAAAATTCCCCTCGGTACTGAAGTTCATAACATCGAACTCACCCAAGGAAAAGGCGGTCAAATCGTTCGTGCCGCAGGTGGTTTTGCTCAATTAATGGCAAAAGACGGCAACTACGTTACCCTGAAATTACCTTCCAAAGAGGTACGCATGGTTCGTAAAGAATGTTATGCCACCATCGGACGAGTAGGAAATATCGAAGCCAGAAACCTCAAACTCGGAAAAGCTGGTAAGACTCGCCACTTAGGTATCAGACCCCACGTTCGTGGTAGCGCCATGAACCCCGTAGATCACCCCCACGGTGGTGGTGAAGGTCGTGCGCCTATCGGTCGTTCTGGACCTGTTTCTCCTTGGGGACAACCTGCTTTAGGTAAGAAAACTCGTAAGAAGAAAAAACTCAGTAGTAAATACATCGTTCGTCGTCGTAACGCCAACAAAGGCAAATAAGACAACTTTCGAGATTGTAACCGCATTAATAAGGAAAATTCATGAGTCGTTCACTGAAAAAAGGACCATTTATAGCGGATAGCCTTCTCACCAAAATTGAAAAATTAAACACCAAAGGTGAGAAACAAGTTGTTAAAACTTGGTCACGCGCTTCCACTATCATCCCCCAAATGATCGGTCATACTATCGCCGTTCATAATGGTCGTCAACACGTTCCTATCTTTATCACTGAGCAAATGGTAGGTCATAAATTAGGGGAATTTGCTCCTACTCGTACCTTCCGAGGTCACGCTAAAAGTGATAAAAAAGCAAGACGCTAAGAGATTTATTAGGAGAACAGGAGAGGACAAGAACAGAAAAACAGCAGGATAAGAAAATACTATTTTCATTCTCAAATTTCTAATTCCTAATTCCTAATTCCTAATTCCTAATTTACTATCACCTAATAATCATGGCTAAAACAAAAGAAAAACCAGAGGTTGATACCTCCCAAGAAGTAAAAGCGATCGCCCGTTATATCAGAATGTCACCCTCAAAAGTGCGTCGGGTTTTAGATCAAATTCGGGGACGTAGTTACAGAGAAGCATTAATTATTCTCGAATTTATGCCCTATCGTGCTTGTGAACCTATTATCAAGGTTCTTCGTTCTGCCGTTGCTAACGCTGAACATAACGAGGGTTTAGACCCTTCTACTTTAGTTGTTAGTACTGCCTTTGCTGATGGAGGACCTACCTTAAAACGTTTCCGCCCCAGAGCGCAAGGTCGTGCTTATCAAATCCGTAAACGCACTTGTCATATCACTGTGGCAGTTGCTCCAACGGTCTAAGTTAACCATGAAAAAGGAATAAAAAGTATAACATGGGACAAAAAGTACATCCAATCGGTTTTCGTTTAGGTATCACTAAGGAACACTCTTCCTGTTGGTATGCTGATGCGAAAACTTACCCTCAACTCCTTCAAGAAGATCACAAAATTCGTCAATATATTGACAAAAATCTCAGTAATGCTAGTATTGCTGAAATCAAGATCGATCGAAAAGCCGATCAAATTGACCTCTCTATCCATACCGCTCGACCCGGAGTTGTTGTCGGCAAAGGTGGTCAAGGTATCGAAAAATTACGCACTGACTTACAAGCATTACTCAAAAATCAACGTCAATTTCGAGTTAACGTTATTGAAGTAGCCAACGTTGATGCTAGTGCGGCTCTCATGGCTGAATTTATCACCTCTCAACTAGAAAGACGGGTTTCCTTCCGTCGAGTTGTCAGACAGGCAATTCAAAGAGCGCAAAAAGCCGAAGTATTAGGTATCAAAATTCAAGTAAGCGGTCGTCTCAACGGTGCTGAAATCGCCCGTACTGAGTGGATTCGTGAAGGTCGTGTACCGTTACATACCCTAAGAGCTGATATTGACTACTCCTATAAAACCGCTAGTACTATCTACGGAATTTTAGGTATTAAAGTTTGGATCTTCAAAGGCGAAATTATCCCCGGTGAAGAAGATTTAAGAGCTAATACCAAAGCTAAACAGGGACGTAAAAAACCCCGTCGTCAAAAATTTGAAGATCGCTCTGAGTAGTGAATAGTGAAAAGTGAATAGTGAAAAGTTCTTAACTATCAACTATTGACTATCAACTATTGACTATCAACTATTAACTGTTAACTAGAAATTATGTTAAGTCCAAGAAGAACGAAATTCCGTAAACAACATCGGGGAAGAATGACAGGGAATGCTTATCGTGGCAACTCCATTAACTTCGGAGATTTCGCCCTTCAAGCCATCGAACCCTGTTGGATTACCTCTCGTCAAATTGAAGCGGCAAGACGAGCTATCACTCGTTATGTTCGTAGAGGTGGTAAAATCTGGATTCGCATTTTTCCCGATAAACCCGTTACTCAACGTCCTGCTGAAACCCGTATGGGTTCTGGTAAAGGTAATCCTGAGTTTTGGGTAGCAGTAGTAAAGCCCGGCAGAATCATGTTTGAGATTGCGGGGATTCCTGAAGCTACCGCCAGAGAAGCCATGCGTTTAGCGGCTCAAAAACTCCCCATCAAAACCAAATTTATCACTCGATCGGAGGAATATTAAGTCCCTATGGCACTTCCTAAAGTTGCAGACGCAAGAAAATTAAACGACGAAGAATTAGCCGCAGAAATCGTTTCTGCAAAACAAAAGCTATTTCAACTCAGACTACAACAAACCACTGGGCAATTAAAGAAACCCCACGAGTTTAAACACACTAAACATTGGGTCGCTCAATTACTCACCGTTCAAGGTGAAAGAGCTAGATCCGCTACTCAAGCATAAGGAGTAATCAGTCTATGGCAGTTAAAGAAAGAGTAGGGGTAGTCGTAAGTAACAAAATGGATAAAACCGCCGTTGTTGCCATCGAAAACCGCTCCCCTCACCCCAAATACGGCAAAATTGTCGTTAAAACTAAAAAATACAAGGCTCACGATCCCGAAAACAAATGTCAAGAGGGCGATCGAGTCAGAATCAGAGAAACTCGTCCTCTCAGCAAAACCAAACGTTGGGAATTAGCAGAAATCCTCATTTCTAAAGCTCTCTAGGGACAATAACAGTTTTCTTTATTCCCCCTTAACTAATTAATTAACTAGAATGATTCAACAACAAAGTTACCTTAATGTAGCCGATAACAGTGGCGCTCGTAAAATTATGTGTTTGCGAGTATTGTCCACAGGTAACTGTACTTATGGTGGTATCGGAGACGTAATTATCGCTGTAGTCAAGGATGCAATTCCTAACATGGCTGTGAAAAAATCCGACATCGTAAGAGCAGTAATCGTACGCACAAAACAATCTTTACGCCGTGACAGTGGCATGAGTATCCGTTTTGACGATAACGCCGCCGTCATTATCAATAAAGATAACAACCCCAGAGGCACTCGTGTTTTTGGACCTGTGGCTCGTGAATTACGGGATAAAAACTTTACTAAAATTATCTCTCTCGCTCCGGAGGTACTCTAAACTATGAGATCAGCAAACAAGAAAAAACAAGGACCCGATCGATATAAGATGCACGTCAAAAAAGGCGACACCGTGCAGATTATCTCAGGAAAAGATAAAGGAAAAGTAGGAGAAATCCTCAAAGCCATTCCTAAAGATAGTCGAGTTATCGTCAAAGGGGTAAACATCAGAACCAAACACGTTAAACCTCGTCAAGAGGGCGAAAGCGGTCAAATTGCTACCTATGAAGCTCCTATTCATAGCTCCAAAGTAATGCTTTACTCAGAAAAAGAAAAAGTAGCTAGTCGCATTAGCTATGTCTTGACTGAAGAAGGCAAGAAAGTCAGAAAACTGAAAAAAACAGGCGAAATTATTGATTAATTTTCCCCTAAATTTCAGTAATTAACGGGATATTTCAAAACAATTAGTAAACACTCCCTATGTCAAGATTAAAAACTTACTATCAAGAAACTATTACTCCTAAACTCAAAGAACAATTCGGATACACCAACATTCACCAAGTGCCTAAAGTATCCAAAATTGTGATTAACAGAGGTTTAGGGGAAGCATCACAGAATGCTAAAGCACTGGAGTCATCTCTGAGTGAACTAGCTGTGATTACCGGACAAAAACCCGTTGTTACCCGGGCGAAAAAAGCGATCGCAGGATTCAAAATTCGTCAAGGAATGCCAGTAGGCGCAATGGTGACATTACGATCGGACAAAATGTACGCTTTCCTAGAGCGTCTGATCAGTCTTGCCTTACCCCGAATCCGTGACTTTCGTGGCGTTAGCCCTAAAAGTTTTGATGGCAGAGGTAACTATAGCTTAGGAGTCAAGGAACAATTAATCTTCCCTGAAATCAGCTATGACACCATTGATCAAATTCGTGGCTTTGATATTTCTATTATCACCACTGCTAACACCGACGAAGAAGGACGTGCATTACTCAAAGAAATGGGTATGCCCTTCCGTGATAAATAAATTAAGGTAACATCAGGAAAAGAAGAAAGAATGCCAGCACACGACACTATTTCAGATATGCTGACTCGTATTCGCAACGCTTGTGCAGTACGTCATTCCACCGTCAACATTCCTAGCACTCGTATGACACGCAGTATTGCGGAAGTACTAAAAAGTGAAGGTTTTATTACGGGTTATGAAGAAACAGGCGAAGGAGTCGCTAAAAATATCGTGGTTTCCCTTAAATATAAAGGTAGAAACCGTCAACCTATTATTCAAAATATCCGTAGAGTAAGTACCCCCGGTTTAAGGGTGTATAGCAAGAAAAAAGACCTGCCTAGAGTTTTAGGCGGTATCGGTATCGCTATTGTTTCTACTTCCCACGGCATTATGACCGATCGAGAAGCCAGAAAACAAAACATCGGCGGTGAAGTTCTTTGCTACATCTGGTAAATAGAGACTAGGAGACAGGTGGACAGATGGACAAGTGGACAAGGAGAAATAGTTATTAGCTCCTCATTCCTCATTCCTCATTCCTCATTCCTAACACCTATTCATTATTAACTATTCACTATTAATTATCATGTCCCGTATTGGAAAACGTCCTATTACAATACCTGCCAAGGTAGAAATCAAAATTGAGGGACAAACAGTAAATGTTACAGGTCCCAAAGGCAACTTGTCGAGAGACTTGCCTTCTTTAATCACCATTATTCAACAAGGACAAGAACTTCTTGTTACTCGTGATAATGATTCTCGTAAAGCGAGAGAAAGACACGGTTTATGCCGTACTTTAGTGGCTAACATGGTTGATGGTGTTAGTCAAGGTTTCGAGAAAAAATTAGAAATTCAAGGGGTTGGTTATCGGGCGCAAGCTCAAGGTTCAAAACTAACTCTTAACGTGGGTTACAGTAAACCTGTAGAAATGGAAATGCCCCAAGGCATCAACGTTGCCGTTAATACTAATACCGAAGTAGTAGTCACTGGCATAGACAAAGAATTAGTAGGAAATGTTGCCGCTAAAATCCGCGCAGTGCGTCCTCCTGAAGTCTATAAAGGAAAAGGTATCCGTTATGCTGGGGAATATGTAAGACGTAAAGTAGGTAAATCAGGTAAGAAATAATTATGACCATTAATCGTAAAGATCTGGTACAACGTCGTCATTTGCGTATTCGCAAAAAAGTAACTGGAACTGCTGAACGTCCCCGCTTGGCGGTTTACCGTTCTAATCTCCATATCTATGCTCAAATTATTGATGACGTTGCCCAAAATACTTTAGTATCTGCATCGACTATTGATAAAGAACTAAAAGAAAAATTCGCTGACGCTTCTACTTCTAACTGTGACGCATCAGTGGAAGTGGGTAAATTAGTTGCTCAAAGAGCATTAGCCAAAGGCATTGAACAAGTTGTATTCGATCGTGGTGGCAATCTCTATCACGGACGAGTTAAGGCTTTAGCCGATGCCGCTCGTGAATCTGGTCTTAACTTCTAAGAGGAATATATCATGGCAAAAGAACAAGAACAACAACGCAAAGGCGGTAAAAAGAAACAACGCAAAGAGAAAAAAGATAACGCTTGGCAAGAAAGAGTTGTCCAAATTCGCCGAGTTAGCAAAGTTGTTAAAGGTGGTAAAAAACTCAGTTTCCGTGCCATTGTCGTTGTCGGTAACGAAAAAGGACAAGTTGGTGTGGGAGTTGGTAAAGCAGGAGATGTTATTAACGCCGTGCGCAAAGCCGTATCTGATGGCAAAAAACATCTTATTACCGTTAATCTCAACAAAGCTGATTCCATTACCCACGTTAGTAACGGTGTAGCAGGTGGTGCAAAAGTATTTATGCGTCCTGCCGCCCCCGGTACTGGGGTAATTGCAGGGGGTGCAGTGCGTACTGTCTTAGAATTAGCAGGAATTAAAAATATTTTAGCGAAACAACAAGGCTCTAATAATCCTTTAAACAACGCCAGAGCTGCGGTTAATGCTTTACAGCAAATTCGTAGTTTCTCTCAAGTGGCTAAAGAAAGAGAAATTCCTATAGAACAAATTTATTCATAAGCGATCTTAAAGTTATCCCATAATCATTATGAGACTTCATCAATTATCTCCTAAGCCCACATCTAAAAAACGTCGTCGCCGTATCGGTAGAGGTATTTCTGCTGGACAAGGTGCTAGTGGCGGTTTTGGGATGAGAGGACAAAAATCTCGATCGGGTACAGGTACAAAACCGGGGTTTGAAGGGGGACAAATGCCCCTCTACAGACGTGTACCCAAACTCAAACACTTTACTGTTATCAACCGTAAAGAATACACCGTCATCAACGTTGAAAAGTTGGCTAATTTAGCACCTAATACCGAAGTTACAATGGAATCCTTAATGGAGATTGGCATTGTTACTGCCAATGATGGACCTTTAAAAATCTTAGGTAACGGAGAATTAGGGGTTGCTCTCAACGTTAAAGCCTCAGCATGGAGTAAATCCGCTCAAGCTAAAATTGAAGGGGCTGGTGGCACAATTACTTCTACTGAATCTCGCAATGATCAAGACAATAATGGTTAATTAGTGTCAAGATGTTAAGAATGTAGAATTGAGAATGCAGAATGCAGAATGTCAATATTTGTACGACTAAATGTTAATTGAGATTGCTTCGTACCTCGCAATGACATAATTAAGTCTTAATTGAGACTACTTTGTGCCTCGCTATGACATGATTAGACGTTAAGTATTGAGCAAAAAATTCTTAATTCTTAATTTCTCATTCCTCATTCCTCATTATTCATTTATATACATAAATTAGATCATGGTTGTCAGTAAAGAAAAAACTCCAACCGCCCAAGAAACTTTTATGCAAATGGCACAAGCCGCAGGGCTTCGCAGTCGTTTGCTGATTACTTTAGGATTATTAATCCTAGTTCGCTTGGGCATTTATATTCCCGTGCCGGGGATCGATCGAGTTGCCTTTGAGGCAGCAGTTCAAAATCTTCCCTTTTTAGGATTTTTAAACATCTTTACAGGGGGGGGGTTAGCCACCGTTGGTATTTTTGCGTTAGGAATTTTACCCTATATTAATGCTTCTATTATCATGCAGTTATTAGCATCCGCAGTTCCTGCACTGGAAGATTTACAAAAAAACGAAGGGGAAATTGGACGGCGCAAAATCGCTCAAATCACTCGTTATGTTGCTCTTGGTTGGGCAATAATTCAAGGTACTGGGATTACAGTGGGGCTTCTACGCCCCTATGCTCTCGATAATAGCCCTCTATTTGTGGTGGAAACTGTATTGGCAATTACCGCAGGATCAATGTTTGTCATGTGGGTATCGGAGTTAATCACCGAAAGAGGTTTAGGTAACGGAGCATCTTTGTTAATTTTTGTTAACATTGTGGCAGTTTTACCCCAAACCTTAGCTAATACGATCGACTACGCTCAAACAGGAGGACGACAAGCCATTGCTCAAGTCGCCATTTTAGTACTGGTGTTCTTAGTGATGATTGTCGGTATCGTCTTTGTACAAGAAGGTACTCGCAGAATCCCCATTATTTCTGCCCGTCGTCAAGTAGGTAGAAGGCTATACAGAGAAAGAACTAGTTACCTCCCTTTGAGGCTTAATCAAGGTGGTGTAATGCCTATCATTTTCGCCTCGGCGGTGTTGGTTTTACCCTCCTCCGTAGCAGGTTTTGCTGAACAAACTCCTTTTAATGCCTTGCTTAATCAAGTGGCTTTAGCTTTACGCCCCGGTTCAATCTGGTATGTAATTACCTATTCTCTCTTGATTATCTTCTTCAGTTATTTCTATGCTTCTTTGATTTCTAATCCTGAAGATATAGCTCAAAACTTGAAGAAAATGGGTACAACTATCCCCGGTATTCGTCCGGGTAAGGCAACGATCGCCTATTTAGAAGGGGTTTTAAATCGCTTAACTCTTTTAGGTGCTATCTTCCTCACTATTGTCGCTACCGTTCCCACTTTCGTAGAGAGTGCCACAGGGGTAACAACTTTTCAAGGTTTTGGTGCAACATCCTTATTAATCTTAGTTGGGGTTGCCATCGATACTGCAAAACAAGTTCAAACCTATGTTATCTCTCAACGCTATGAGGGTATGGTTAAACAATAAGACAGGTGGACGGGTGGACAAGTGGACAAGAAGAATTAATAAATATTCACTATTCACTATTCACCATTCACGGCTCATTAAATAAAACATGACAAAACTAATTTTTTTGGGCGCACCGGGTGCTGGAAAAGGCACTCAAGCGCAAATTCTATCGGAAGAAATGGGCATTCCCCATATTTCCACAGGGGAAATTCTCCGAAATTCGATCTCCGAACAAACTCCTTTAGGCATAAAAGCCAAAGGTTATGTGGATAAAGGCGATTTAGTTCCCAATGAACTGATTTTAGACTTAGTTAGAGAAAGATTGAGTCAAGAAGATGCTCAAAAAGGATGGATTTTAGATGGATTTCCTCGCAACGTTCCTCAAGCGGATTTTTTAACCAATCTTCTTCAGGAATTACATCAGATTTGTAATGGTGTCATTAACTTTGATGTCCCCGATGATGTATTATTAGAACGTCTATTAGCTAGAGGCAGAAAAGACGATAACGAGGAGGTTATTACCCACCGTTTAGAAGTTTATCGTCAACAAACTGCTCCCTTAATTGACTATTATGAACAACATCAATTACTGAAAAATGTTAATGGCGATCGAGAACTTTCCCAAATCAGTCAGGAATTAGCAACCATAGTAAAATCCTCAAGTTGAAATATCGATCGATTTGATAAAATCAAAAAGGATTACAAAATATATAAATAAATACTATGTCGAAAAAAGATCTGATTGAAATGGAAGGAACTGTAACTGAATCCCTCCCCAACGCAATGTTTCGGGTGGATTTAGATAACGGTTTTAACGTATTGGCTCACATCGCTGGGAAAATTAGACGTAATTACATCAAAATTTTACCCGGCGATCGAGTCAAAGTCGAGTTAACTCCTTACGACTTAAGTAAAGGAAGAATAACCTATCGACTAAAAGGCAACAAAAAAGCCTAAAAAATCTCAAAAAACTAATTAATTGCCCATAGTTAATAGTTAACCATTAATAGTTAACTGTTCATGGTCAATGGTCGATTATTCACTATTTGACAGTGATCGCAATATCCTGTTATAATTAAAAGCTTGCAGTGTAAACTACTACTATGAAAGTAAGAGCATCAGTCAAAAAAATTTGCGACAAATGTCGTGTTATCCGCCGTAAAGGACGGGTGATGGTGATCTGTTCCAACCCCAAACATAAACAACGTCAGGGATAAAATCTTAAACACAAGTCTAACTCATTAATCGTGAGATTGGGCTAATTTTTGGTAAAAATAACGAGACTAACAAAGGAAACGAAAACATGGCAAG
This sequence comes from Geminocystis sp. CENA526, assembly GCF_050753365.1. Taxonomy (NCBI): domain Bacteria; kingdom Bacillati; phylum Cyanobacteriota; class Cyanophyceae; order Chroococcales; family Geminocystaceae; genus Geminocystis; species Geminocystis sp. CENA526. The sequence goes on along the minus strand of NZ_JBLZFY010000035.1, from coordinate 5,637 downwards.
GATTTCTGGTATTGACTTACCTCGTGACAAACGAGTCGAAATAGGACTTACCTACTTGTATGGCATCGGTTTAACCTCATCTCAAAAAATTCTGGCGGCCACAGGGGTTAACCCAGACACCAGAGTAAGAGATTTGAGTGATGAAGATGTCACAAAATTAAGAACTTATATCGATGAAAACTTCCAAATCGAGGGAGATTTACGTCGCTTAGAAGCGATGAATATTAAGCGTTTAGGAGACATTGGCACTTACAGAGGGCGCCGTCATCGTCAGGGATTGCCCTTGAGAGGACAAAGAACTCGTACCAATGCCAGAACCCGTCGTGGTCGTAGAGTTGCGATCGCAGGGAAGAAAAAAGCTCCTAAGAAATAGATAGATAAAAGGATAGTATTTTAGTAAACACATCCTGAATACCGTTCAGTTCGGGTTGTCAAAACCTAAGATCACCTTAAATCATGCCTAGTGAAAAAATCACAGCTTAAAAAAACTAACTAAATCTAAAATCTAAAACTTAAATTAAACAAATTCAGTTAAAGAGGTATATCTGGCATGGCAAGACCCACAAAAAGGGGAGGACCAAAAAAGCAAAAGAAAAACATTCCTAGTGGTGTAGCTCATATTAAATCCACATTTAACAATACCATAGTAACCATCACAGATACAATGGGTAACGTTATTTCATGGGCAACCGCAGGATCGAGTGGTTTTAAAGGTGCTAAAAAAGGAACTCCTTTTGCTGCTCAAACGGCTGCGGATAGTGCGGCGAGAACCGCAATGGATAATGGAATGAGACAAGTCGATGTAATGGTGAGCGGACCGGGTGCTGGTAGAGAAACCGCTATTCGTGCATTACAAGGAGCAGGATTAGAAATTACATTAATTCGAGACATTACCCCCATTCCTCACAACGGCTGTCGCCCACCCAAAAGACGCAGAGTCTAAAACTTGATGGTAGTCATAAACTTCCCCAAGGAATCATTGATTATCAAAAACTTTTGTATCTAAACCTGACTTCATAAATCGAGGAAATAACCACTGTGGCTGTGTTTAAAATAGACTGCTTAGTAAACAAAACTCAAAAAAATCAAGGACAATACGGTAAGTTTGTGCTAGAACCCTTGGGAAGAGGGCAAGGTATAACTTTAGGTAACTCCTTGAGACGAGTTATGCTGTCCAATTTAGAAGGGGCGGCGGTTACTGCCGTGAGAATTGCAGGGGTGAATCACGAATTTGCTGTTGTGGATGGGGTAAGAGAAGATGTTTTAGAAATCATGCTCAACATGAAAGGAATCACTTTTAAAAGCTATACCGATACACCGCAAATCGGTCGTTTGGTAGCTGTGGGTCCTTGTACTGTTACTGCCGCTAAGTTTGATTTACCATCAGAGATTGAAGTTGTCGAATCTAGTCAGTACATCTGTACGCTAGGTAAAGGAGCTAAATTAGAGATGGAATTTAAAGTCGAGAAGGGTGTTGGTTATCGTGCCATTCAAAAAGGCAAGGATGAAAATAGCTCTCTCGATTTTTTGCAGATCGATTCTGTGTTTATGCCTGTTACAAAAGTTAACTTCTCAGTGGAAGAAATTCGCTATGAAGGGGAAATGTCCGATCGACTGATTTTAGAAATTTGGACGAACGGAAGTATTAAACCAGAGGAGGCACTTTCTGAGGCTTCCTCTATTTTAGTGGATTTGTTTACCCCGTTAATGGATGTTACCACTATTTCTGGACAACCAGAAGAATTGGAGGAACCAGAAGATCCAGCAAGTCAAATTCCTATCGAAGAATTGAATCTCTCGGTTCGTGCTTACAATTGTTTGAAACGAGCCCAAATCAATACGGTAGCTGATTTATTAGAATATTCCCAAGATGACCTCTTAGAAATTAAGAATTTCGGTCAAAAATCGGCGGAAGAAGTCATCGATGCCTTACAACAGCGTTTAGGAATTACTTTAGCAGAAGGAAAAATGAAAGATTCTCCTGCGGGGGATTTAATTCAAAGTGCTGATCCCGTTGCAACTCCCTAGGGGATAATCCCTATGAATCATTAAAAAATGGTGAGGATAAGAGGGGGAAGAAAAGGAAGAGGGGGAAGAGGGGGAAGAAAACCGCCAAAATTCCCCAAAAAGGTGAATCAAACAAGAGTAGATTATTCTTTCAAATCGATTTGACTGATGTTTAAATTTATTTCTTGTCTTAGAATTTCTATTTTCACTCGATTATCTTTCTAAAATCTTTTGATTCTTCAAGAGATTTGTCAAACAAAATAAATAATTTAAGGAGGAAATTAATGCGTCATCGTTGTAAAGTGCCTTTATTGGGCTTACCAGCAGACCAAAGAAAAGCCCTTCTCCGTGCTTTAACTACTCAGTTATTGAGAGAAGGTGAAATTACCACAACTAAAGCCCGTGCTAAGGCAGTTCGTACTACTGCTGATAAAATTATCACTTTAGCGAAAGATGGTTCTTTGGCTTCCCGTAGAAGAGCTTTAGGCTATGTCTATGACAAAAATTTAGTTAATGATATTTTTGCTAAAGCTCAAGAGCGTTATGCTAATCGTAATGGTGGTTATACCAGAGTGGTTCGCACAAAAAGCCGTCGGGGTGATAACGCTGAAATGGCTATCATTCAGTTAGTTTAGTCTTATTCATGTTTGATTCCGAAGTGACACTACTCGATCGAAACTCAGACACAAAAAGAATTGCTTTAGTAATTCAATATCTAGGCACAAATTATCATGGTTGGCAAAGACAGCCCCGTTATATGAGTGTTCAAGAGAGAATCGAAAATGCGATCGAAACTGTAGTAGGTCATTCCGTAACCATTCATGGAGCAGGTAGAACCGATAGCGGTGTTCATGGGGCGGCACAAGTAGCCCATTTTGATGTGAACTCTCCCATTCCGCCCGATCGTTGGGCAAAAGTCCTTAACGGCTGTTTACCTGATGATATTGTGATCCGAGCTTCCACTCAAGTAGCTGATGATTGGCACGCCTGTTTTTCAGCGTTGTGGAGACGTTATCGTTATACTATATATACTGGGAAAATTCCCAATCTATTTTTACAACCGTTTAGTTGGCACTACTACCATCCGCCTTTAGATGAATCTTTGATTCAACAGGCACTCAACCCCTTACTAGGAGTTCATGATTTAAGTGCTTTTCGTAGAGCTGGTTCTAAGCGTTCTCATTCTATGTTGGAAGTGCAAGAAGTCAGTTGTTCTCGAAAAGAAGACTTGATCCATATTGAAATACAAGCCAGTGGCTTTTTATACGGCATGGTGAGGTTACTGGTGGGGATGTTAGTAGAAGTGGGCGCTGGAACGAGAACTTTGTCAGAGTTTCAAAATATTTGGCTCGATCGAAGACGGGACTTAGTGAAATATTCAGCACCAGCAAAAGGATTATGTTTGTTAAGAGTAGGTTATGCGGATTTTCCGATACCAGAACCGATATGGTTTAATACTCAACCTATTTTTACTTTTAGTTAAAAAATTTAAAATGAATAAAACAGTAGTTCCCAAACTAGAAGATATAGAAAAAAAATGGTTTATAGTTGATGCTCAAGATCAACGCCTCGGCAGATTAGCTACTGAAATTGCTAATGTTTTAAGAGGAAAAAATAAACCTACCTTTACCCCTCACTTAGATACAGGGGATTTTGTCATTGTGGTTAATGCCGAAAAAGTAGTTGTTACAGGCAAAAAAGGCGAACAAAAACTTTATCGCCGTCACTCAGGGCGCCCCGGTGGAATGAAAACCGAAACCTTTGATAAATTACAAAAACGTATTCCTGAAAGAATTATTGAAACTGCCGTTAAAGGTATGTTACCTAAAAATAGCTTAGGTAGAACTTTATTTACTAAGTTAAAAGTTTATACAGGATCGAATCATCCCCATACCGCACAAAAACCCGAAGTTTTAACCATTAACACTATCCCCGGAGGCGATAAATAATGTCCAACAAAGTAGTTTATCTTGGCACAGGTCGTCGTAAGTCTTCCGTTGCCAGAGTGCGTCTTGTACCAGGTACAGGAGCTGTAAAAGTTAATAACCGTGAAGGTTCAGACTATTTTCAACAAATTCAAGGTTACATTCAAGCGGTAAAAGCTCCCTTAGAAACTTTGGGTTTAGAGAATGAGTATGACATCATCGTTAACGCTCATGGTGGCGGTTTAACTGGGCAATCTGATGCGGTTAAATTAGGGGTTGCTCGTGCTTTATGTCAACTCGATCCTGATAATCGTCAACCTTTGAAAGTAGAGGGTTATTTAACTCGTGATCCTCGTGCGAAAGAGCGTAAGAAATACGGTTTACACAAAGCTCGTAAAGCTCCTCAGTACTCGAAACGTTAAGGAAATGATCCCCCCTAACCCCCCTTTGAAAGGGGGGAATAATAATGAGTTTTGGGGAATTTGATTTATTGTTGATTTGAAAATCTAAAAAGGAAGTAAAAATTATGCCAAAAGAAGGAATACACCCCCAATGGTATCCCGATGCCAAAGTTATTTGTAACGGGGAAGAAGTTATGCGTGTTGGCTCAACTCAACCTGAAATTAATGTAGAGGTTTGGTCTGGTAATCATCCTTTCTACACTGGTACTCAGAAAATTATTGATACTGAGGGTAGAGTCGATCGATTCTTGCGTAAATACGGTATGCTCAGTGGAAAACAAGAAAATTCTGAAGCTGAGACTAAATAGAATAAATTTGATTTTTTCATTTATAGCTTTATTAGCCCCTACTATGGTTTTAGTGGGGGTTTTTCTTTCGGTAGTGAAAAAGTGTGTTCAAAAAGTTAAAAATCCTCATGAAGTTATGAATAAAGTTCGATCGAACTTAATCAAAGTAGAAAAACTTTTAACCGATAAAACTTATGGAAAATCAAACTCAATCAGAATATGATAGCCCTTGGAAAGAAGCCTTAGATGTCTATTTCCCCGAATTTATCGCTTTCTTTTTTACTCATGTTTATCAAGAAATTAACTGGGAAAGAGGTTATGAAACTTTAGACAAAGAACTACTTCTGTTGTTATTATGGCTTACTTAAAAAGTAAAGAAACCCGCAAAAATTTTCAAGTAAGATTAGAAAATAAATTAACTCTAGTCAGGTTATTATATCAACGAGGCTATACTAGAGAAAGAATAATTCAGTTATTCAGTTCAGGTTAATTGACTGGATGATGATTTTACCCGAAGAATTAAAAACACAATTTGAAATCGAATTAAGTCATTACGAGGAGGAACAAAAAATGCCTTATATTACCAGTATTGAACGCAGTGGTATAGAAAAGGGAACGCTTAAAACAGCAAGGGAATCAATCATTGAAGTCTTAGAAACAAGATTTAATGAAATACCTGCTAGTATGGCAAATACTCTTAATAATATTAATGATATTAATAAGTTAAAGCAGTTGCTTAAACGCTCGATTCTCATTGAGTCTTTAGCTAGTTTTGAGAGTATTTTAACCTCCGAAGGTCATAATCAAATTTAAGAGCTTTTAACTGTTAACAGATAGTTTATTATACTTCCTCATATCTACTTATTTTCAAAGATTGACATTTACAAAAAAATATGCTATATTTTAAAAAAGTCGATAACCAAGACTTTAAAAACTATTTAATTTAAAGATTAAGTT